>NZ_JAPCIY010000007.1:0-97238 GCF_027707645.1 Aeromonas sp. QDB30
TCCAGCAGGTGGCGGAAATTCATGATGGTGGTGCGGTCCGGCAAGGCGCTATCCAGGGATAACCGGGCAAACAGACGGATGGAGGCGATTTCGTACAGAGCATCTTCCATCGCGCCATCGCTCAGGTTGTACCAATGCTGCATGCAGTGAATGCGTAGCATGGTTTCCAGCGGATAAGGTCGCCGGCCATTACCAGCCTTGGGATAAAACGGCTCGATGACTTCCACCATGTTTTGCCATGGCAGAATCTGCTCCATGCGGGACAAGAAAATCTCTTTTCTGGTCTGACGGCGCTTACTGCTGAATTCACTGTCGGCGAAGGTGAGCTGATGACTCATGATGAACCCTTTTTCATGGCTCCAGATGACAAACATGATCTCATATCAGGGACTTGTTCGCACCTTCCCTTGTCCAGCAATTTCTTCAAACAAGTTGTAAGGCTGGGACTGCAAGATCAACTGACTCGCAGTCTGATCAACTTCAATATGAAGAATGGATATGCTCCCGAGAGTGGATACTATGAATTCAGCGGCACAACCGAAATTCATATAAAGCCACGGGACTTCAGCGTATCCATCTTGTCTTCGGAGGGCGTCAGCAATCCTTACAGGGAGGGGCAGGTCGGAAAAGACATTCTGAGCTTCTCATACAATATCTCTGATAGCGGCCCCATCAGTGCCGATATGCTGGAAATTTCTATTTCACAGGACAGGGGGTCGCCTTATCGGGGATATTGCACTTTCTATCCGGCAGGCACCTTCGCACCTGAACAGGCCGTCCCCATCCCTACCAGGCTGGTATTCGATTCGGTGGCTCATGGAGCGGGTTCACGGCACGCCATTCGCTGCGATCGCACACCGGTGGATATTCGCACCCTCGGAATACAGGACAATCAACCACCACAGGAGTGGAATGATCCCGTCAACGGCCAGGGCATCACCCGGTTTTACAAGCTGGCGCTGGAATTCGACCTGACCGATCCCATGGTGCAGCGCACCATGGGCGACGAGATGTGGGAAGGCGAGGTGGAACAAAGCGGCACCATCACCATCAAGGGGACCTGGCGCTGACCATGGAGTACAACATGCATCGTCTACTTTGGCCCTTGCTGGGCGGCTTGCTGGCCTCACAGGCCGCCGCCCTCGACATCGGCGCCATGACTCTTGCCATGGCGCCAGAGCAGGAGTTCATTACCAGAACCCTGACCAACAACAGTGCTTCACCCAAGCTGTACGACATACAGATGGAAAAAATCAGCGATCCCACGGCCAGAGGCAGAACACTGCCCACCGTCCCCGGTGAGCTGCTGTTTGCCCCCAGGCGCTTCACCCTGCACGCCAGACATGCCCAGAATGTCAAGTTCTACTACAAGGGGCCCGCCGATGACCATGAGCGTTACTACCGCATCACCTTCACCGAGTCACCGGCAGCCCAGGTGGATGAAGGCAGCCAGACGCAGCACCGGGGAACCGTCGAGGTGAAGCTGGCCCTGCAGTCCATCCTGGTGGTGCGTCCGCGTCAGTCACGTTTTGCATACCAGCTGGACCCGGCACAGAGCACCATCACCAATACCGGCAACACCTATTTCGAGTTCATGGTGAAACGGGGCTGCCAGCAGGCGGACAGCGAGGCGGACAGCAAGTACCTGCTGCCCGGGGAGACCTACCACAATCCCGGGATCAATCAGCCGGGCAACCAGAAGCTCATCGTCTACCAGTCCCGCTTCATCCCGGTGGGCAAGGATTGCTGGCCAGACTAGGTGCCCGACACCGGACGGTCAGCAATCCCCGGGGTCAGGAGGAGAGCGTCGCCAGCCTGGCCGCAAACCCCATGAAGAAGAGGCCGATAAGGCCGTTGCCGAGACGGGCCACCGTCTGGCGCTGACGGAAAAAGCGGGCCATCAGGGTACCGCCGAAGATCAGCAGGGTCAGGTAGACGAAGCTCATCGCTTCCAGCATGCCAGCCAGCACCAGGTAGGATATCCAGGTGTGGGCATAGCTGAAGTCGATGAACTGCACGAAGAAAGAGACGTAGAACAGAATCGCCTTGGGATTGGTGAGGCTCAGGGTGAGGGCCTTGGTAAAATAGCGCTCACCGGGATCCATCTCGGACGCCGGTCCCGCCTTTTTGGCGATGAAGTTCGCGTGCAGGATCTTCACCCCCAGATAAAGCAGGTAGATCGCGCCCAGATAGCGCACCAGGGTAAACAGCAATGGGGTGGTGCGAATGAGGGACGCGATCCCCAGATAGGCGCAGAAAATGAGGATGGCATCGCCGACGAAGACGCCGAGGGCGGCGCGATAACCCGGGCCTATGCCGCGCACGGCACCGGTTCGCAGCACGTAGAGGGAGTTCGGGCCCGGGGCGATGATGATGAAGAAGAGACCGACCAGATAGGTCCAGACGTTGATGACACCCAGGCTTTCGAACATGTTCCCTCCATGGCGGGTGATGGGCCGGATAACGGCGGCAGGCCTTCTATACTAATCCGCCCCGCGCCAAGCACAAGATCTGACCAGCCATCCACACGCCGTCAGCATGAACGGCCTGCGCGCCACGCGAACGCAATCCGGGCGTTCGCCCACTTTGGTTATGTCCAGATGCGCCGGGATAGGGCATGGTAGAGGGAGTGATACCCCAGCCATGGACAAGACCTTGAGTACCGACACCCCGATCACCGCCCCGCCCGCGGTGGACAACCCGACTACCACCGCTTATCCGGTGATCGCCGCCATCAGCTTCTCGCACCTGTTGAACGACATGATGCAGTCGGTACTGCTGGCCATCTATCCCCTCCTGAAGCTGGGGCTCGATCTGTCGTTCACCCAGATAGGTCTCATCACCCTCACCTACCAGTTCACGGCCTCGCTGCTGCAACCCCTGATCGGCCTCTATACCGACCGCAGACCCATGCCCTACTCCCTGCCTCTGGGCATGGGCTTCACGCTGGTGGGGCTGCTCTACCTGTCGCAGGCAGGCAGCTTTGGCGCCGTGCTGTTGTCGGCATGCTGATCGGCGTGGGTTCCTCCGTCTTCCACCCGGAATCCTCCCGGGTCGCCCGCATGGCGGCCGGCAACCAGCCCGGTCTGGCCCAATCTCTGTTCCAGATCGGCGGCAATCTGGGATCGGCCATCGGCCCCCTGCTCGCGGCGCTCATCATCGTGCCGAAGGGACAGGGCAGTGCGGCCTGGTTCTCGTTGTTCGCACTCATCGGGGTCATCGTGCTCAGCTTCGTCGGCCGCTGGTCCAGCCACCATGCTGCCAGCTTCCATCGGCGGATGAGGGCCCATGCCGGCACCGGCCTGAGCCGCCGCCAGATTGGCTGGTCACTGGCCATCCTCGGTCTGCTGATGTTCTCCAAGTTCTTCTACATGGCCAGCCTGAGCAGCTATTACACCTTCTACCTGATGGACAAGTTCCACCTGTCGCTGGAGAGCGCCCAGCTCTATCTGTTCGCCTTCCTGTTTGCCGTCGCGGCGGGGACCGTGCTCGGCGGGCCACTCGGCGATCGCATCGGTCGCAAGCGGGTGATCTGGATCTCCATCCTCGGCGTCGCTCCCTTCACCCTGCTGCTGCCCCACGTCGACCTGTTCTGGACCTCGGTGCTGTCGATCGTCATCGGCCTCATCCTGGCGTCGGCGTTCTCCGCCATCCTGGTCTACGCCCAGGATCTGGTACCCGGCAAGGTCGGCACCATTTCCGGCCTCTTCTTCGGCTTCGCCTTCGGCATGGGAGGGATAGGGGCCGCCCTGCTGGGCAAATTGGCCGATGCCACCAGCATCGAAACCGTCTATCAGGTCTGCGCCTATCTGCCCCTTATCGGTCTGCTGACCGCCTTCCTGCCCAATATCAGGAGAGGCTAGAGGCCAAGCGGCAGCCAGCGACCGACCATAAAAAACGCGGCCTGAGCAGGCCGCGTCTGGTTCCATCACTCGGGCCGCCTGACACGGCCCGATCCGCTCGGACTCATCCGCTGAGCCTCTTTGTCAGCAGTACGGCCTCTCCCCCAGCCCGACGACCGGGCCCACTGGAAGTTGTCACCCGAGAGGCCGCTGACGGGACCATTCACAGCAAGGATGCGGCATCCCTCAGCAGTACTGGCCTGCCACCCAGCCCGACGACCAGGCCCACTGGAAGTTGTAACCACCGAGCCAGCCGGTCACATCGACCACTTCGCCGATGAAGTAGAGGCCGGGCACGGTGCGCGCCTCCATGGTCTTGGAGGAGAGCGCGTTGGTATCCACTCCCCCTAAGGTCACTTCGGCGGTGCGATACCCTTCGGTGCCGTTGGGCAGGATCTGCCAATCCCCCAGCAGGGTGGCCACCGCCTCCAGCTCCCGTTCGTTGTACTGGCGCATCGGCTTGCTCACCAGCCATCCCAGCTCCACCAGCTTGTCGACGAAGCGCTTGGGCAGCTCGCGCCCCAGCACGGTTTTCAGCTCCTGGGCAGGATGGGCCTGGGCCCAGGTCTTGAGGGTCTCTGGAATGTCGAGATCCGGCAGCAGGTTGATGTGGATCTTCTCCCCCGCCAGCCAAAAAGAGGAGATCTGCAGGATGGCGGGGCCGGAGAGGCCGCGATGGGTGAACAGCATGGCCTCCTTGAAGCGGGTGCCATCCTCGGCGGTCACCGCCACCGGCAGGCTGACCCCCGCCAGATCGACGAAGGCCTCCTTGTCGGCCTGATGCAGGGTAAAGGGCACCAGCCCGGCGCGAGTCGGCAGCACGGTGAGGCCGAACTGCTCCGCCAGCTTGAAGCCATAAGGGGTAGCACCGAGTTTCGGCATGGAGAGGCCGCCGGTGGCGACCACCAGCGACGAGCAGGCGATCTCCCCCTTGCTGGTGTCGAGCACGAAGCCTTCATCTGTCTTGCTGACGGTGAGGATCTCGGTCTGGAACTGCAGGGTCACGCCAGCCCAGTCGCACTCGGTCAGCAGGATGTCGACGATATCCTTGGCGCTGTCGTCGCAGAAGAGCTGGCCCAGCGTCTTCTCGTGGTAGTTCAGGCCATGCCTGTCCACCAGATCGATGAAATCCTGCTGGGTATAGCGCGCCAGCGCCGATTTGCAGAAGTGGGGGTTGGCCGAAAGGAAGGCATGGGGGCCCGCCTGATGATTGGTGAAGTTGCAGCGACCGCCGCCGCTGATGAGGATCTTGCGGCCCGGCTTCTTGGCGTTGTCGAGCACCAGCACGGAGCGACCCCGGTAGCCAGCCTGGGCCGCACACATCAATCCGGCCGCCCCGGCACCGATCACCACCACATCCACCTGTTTCATCGTCACTTACCCATCAAAAGAAAAACGGCCCCTTTACCTTAAAGGACCGTCATTGTACCCGGCAGACACCAGCACAGCGGTACAAGGACACCTGCAAATAGAAAACGGCCCCTTTACAAGGGGCCGTCATTGTACTGACTGAACACTAAGTGTCCACGACTATCAGGCGTTGCCGTCCATGATGCTGGCCGGGGCGCCCTTGGCCAGCTCGGCCAGCTCCTTGTCGATGAAATAGAGGCCCTTGCCATCCTCGCCCACCAGGCTCAGACGGTCGACGATGCTCTTGAACAGCTTCTCCTCTTCGTGCTGCTCGGCCACGTACCACTGCAGGAAGTTGAAGGTGGAATAATCCTGGGTGGTGAAGGCGACGTGGGCAAGACCGTTGATGCACTTGGTGATGTGATACTCGTGCTCCAGGGTGGTGCGGAAGATGTCACCCAGGGACTTGAATTCATGGGGAGGCGCTTCGATGGCCCCCAGCACCGGCATGGCGCCGGTCTCGCTCACGTAGGTGAACAGGCGCTCCATGTGCTGGCGCTCCTCGACCGCATGCTGACGCAGGAAGGTGGCGGCCCCCTCGAACCCCTTGTCCTCGCACCAGGCGCTCATCTGCAGGTAGAGGTTGGAGGAATAGAATTCAAGATTAATCTGCTCGTTCAACTTCTCGATCATGGCTTTGGCCAACATGATGATTCTCCACTGTGATTTGCCCACGATTGTCGCCACTGTTGCATCCTGACGCAACCAGAGACAACCGACGCACCCCGCAGTTGCGACGACTTTTCACCTCATCCTCTCCCCCATACGGTTATAGAGAAGCAAAGAAACATGGTGTAGGTGACATCAGCCATTATGATGGCGCCATTGGTCGGGGAAAGGATTCAATGAGATTCATAATGGCACTGGCGCTGCTCTGGATGACCCAGTTGCAGGCAGCTCCCTCCTTGCTGAAAGAGGCTGAATTGCAGGCGGCGCGCGATCCCGTCGGCTATCTGCAGCGCCTCGACGCCAGTCCCCAGCAGGATATGGAACTGTTCTACGCCAGGTCCCTGGCCCAGGCAGCCCTTGGCCGCTATCCACAGGCACAGCGCGACAATGCCCGCGCCCGCGGTCTGGCCAATGCCCAGCAGGAGACCCTTCGCCTGCTCGACTTCCGGTTGCAGCAGATTGCCCTGACCCTGGATGCCGATACGCCGGATCAGGCGCTCGATCTGCTAACCCAGCTCTGGCCAGCAGTCCGGCATCACCCCAGGCAGGTCTCGGAGTGGCATGCCCTCAACGGGCTCGCCCTCTACCGTACCCAGCAGATGAAAGAGGCGATCCTCGAGCTCAAGACCGCCTATCACCTCAAGCAGAAAGAGCCGGGTTCCATCCTCTCCACCTTGCAGTGCGGCCGTCTGCTGATGACCCTCGGCAACCTCTATGCGGACCTCAATCTCTACCGTGAGGCCGAGACCTATTATCAGGATGCCCTCGGCCAGATGGTGCAGCTCAACGAACCCAACAGCCAGGCCATCATCCGGGCCAACATGGCCAGGCTCTACATCGACATGGGCCAGCCTGCCAGAGCCAGCCAGTTGCTCGATACCCTGCTGGCCACGCCGAGCCTGTCACCCCACTATCGTGCCATCGTCCTCGGCTACCAGGCCATGGTGTTCAACGCACGGGCGGACTGGCACTCAGCCTGGCGCAGCCTGGAGGAGGCACAAGCCATCTATGACAGGCTGGATAGCCCGCAGGCGGCCTCCCGTCTGACCGAGATCAGGGCAAGAACCCTGCTGGGTCGTGGCGAGAAGCAGCTGGCCCTGCAACTGCTGATGGAGCACACCGCCCCTCTCTCCATGGATGGTCGGGCGATGCAGGCCAGGTTGCTGGCCGATCTGGGCCGCTACCCCGAGGCCTATGGGGCCATGACCCGCTACATGCAGTACTACAAGCAGCACTTCAACCAGACCCTGAGCCAGCACGCGGCCGCCTTCCAGGTCGAGATGGATCTGGCTCGCAGCGAGGCCAGCAATCGCGCGTTGCAGCAGGAGAACGAGAACAAGCGCCAGCAACTGCTCTACCAGCAGAGTGCCCGCTACTACCAATTGCTGCTGCTGGTGCTGCTGGCCGTCGCCTTGATCCTGCTCGGGCTCACCACCCGCAGGCTCCACCGCAGCTCGCGCCACCTCTACAAGCTCGCCACCTTCGATCAGCTGACCGGGCTGCCAAACCGGCGCGCCCTGCTGGAGAGACTGGGTCAACAGTGGCTGCACGAAACGCCCCTGACCCTGCTCATCATCGACATCGATCACTTCAAGCAGATCAACGACAAGCATGGTCACCAGGCGGGGGATCAGGCTATCCGGCAGTTGGCCAGGGAGCTCAAGAGCTGGGCACCGGACCAGCAGTTGATCGGGCGCTGGGGCGGGGAAGAATTTCTGGTGGCCATGACCCAGGACGGGGCCACCTGCTGGCGGCTGGCGGAGCAGCTGAGAAGCCGGATCGCCTACCTGGCCGCCCCCCACATGACCATCAGCATCGGAGTGGCGGAACGCTCGACGCAGGATGACAGCCTGAGCCAGCTCATTCATCGGGCCGACATGGCCATGTACCAGGCGAAACGCCAGGGGCGCAACCAGACCGTGCTGGCCCAGTCTCCCCACCTTTCACCTGAACTGGCCTGCAACGTCGCCTGATGCCCCTCGTGCGGGTGTCAGGGCGTCAGCTCAGTGAGTGACGCCACGTTCACCGGCGCACCGTAATCCACCCCCGGCAGCTCGAAGCCGTTGAGCTGCATGAACTCCTGGCGCAACCCGGCAAAATCCCCCAGGGTGCGGAAGTTCTCCGGCGTCACCTTGGGCCAGAGCGCCGAGACGGCGGCCTGCACCGCTGGCTCAAGCTCGTGGTCATCCATCCGGATCAGCCGGTTGCCATCGGCGACGACTCCTCTGGGCCCGTACATCTTGTCGGCAAACAGCCGCTGCATCTGCTCGATGCAGCCCTCGTGGACACCACGCTCCTTCATCACCCCCATCAACAGGCCCAGATAGACAGGCAGCACCGGAATAAACACGCTCGCCTTGGTCACCAGCGCCTTGCAGACCGACACCCAGGCATGACCGCCGATCCCGGCAAGTTGCAGGTTGATGGTCTCGGCGGTGGCGTGCAGGTGCTCCTTGGCATAGCCGATGGTGCCGTCCCGATAGAGGGGATAGGTGGACTCGGGGCCGATATAGGAGTAGGCAACGGTCCGGGCGCCGGGGGCCAGGCAATCCGCCTGCTGCAATGCCTGCATCCAGCGCTGCCAATCCTCGCCCCCCATCACGGTGACGGTGTCGCGGATCTCCTCCGGGGTGGCTGGCACCAGCGACTGCTGCACCAGCGCATCGTGCTCCAGATCCAGCCCCCAGCCTTGCAGCGGCTGGCCTGTGGTCTTGAGCACCGAGCGTACCTGTGTGCCATCCGGCATCACCCTGACTCCGCTCGCCAGCGAATAGACCACCAGATCCACCTGCCCGAGCTGCTGGCGGATGACGTCGATGGCCTGCTGGCGCAGGGTGTCGGAGAAGGCATCCCCGATCAGGTTGACGGCGATGCGACCGGCATGCTCCGCCGCCTGACGAAACCAGATGTTGTTGTACCAGCCAGCACTGCCGAGCCCCTTGTCGGAGGGACCCCGCTCGAACGAGACGCCCAGGGTATCGGCCCCGGCGCCGAAGGTGAGCGCGATCCGGGACGCCAGCCCGAAACCGGACGATGCCCCCAGCACCAGCACCCGTTTCGGCCCGTTGAACGGCCCCGCCGCCCGCACCTGCTCGATCTGTTGCAGCACGGCGGCGCGACAACCCATGGGGTGGCAATTGCGGGCAACACAACCCTGGATCTGGGGATGAATGATCATGAAGGACTCTCCGGTGCATCGGTGGGACATGAGAAACGGCCATGACAGCGTCACCCGGTTGCAGGTGAGGAGCCCTGGTCGTTTTGCCAAGGGAACTGGCTACAGCATAACCAAGGGGGGCGGGATTACCTTGATGTCGGACGGGATATGGACTGGAAGAGGGCAGAAAAACAAAAGGGAGCGCGAGGCTCCCCAAAGCGGTATTCAGATGCTTTTTGTTGTTTTGTGTTCATTGCGAAGCACGGGCACATCCTATTCCCCCACCTTCCCGGGGGCAATAGCACGCCTGTGACCGGCGTCAAACTCCTGTTCAAAATATGCACTCCCCGGCCACCTGCACCTCTACGCCTTCCGGTTCGGGGTCAGGCAAATCCTGAAACTGTGGCGACGATGCCGTTTTAGTTTCAACAGACATTGGTATAGTGGACCCAGGATCAGTGAGGAGAACTCCCATGAATGGAACCTATTACAAACACGTACTGGCCGCGATCGACCTGTCGGAAGACAACCGCAAGGTGATCGAGAAGGCGGTCGACCGGGCCCGCTCCAACGGCGCCAAGCTGTCGGTGATCCATGTGGATGTGGACCTCAAGGATCTCTACACCGAGATGATCGACATCGACATCGACAACGTGCAGGACCAGGTGATCGCCGAAGCGAAGGAGAAGCTGGAAGCCTTCCTCGCCTCGGTGGACTACCCCATCGAGAAGAAATTGGTGATCTGCGGCGATCTGAGCGAGCGGGTCAACCAGGCGGTCAAGGACTACCAGATCGACCTGCTGGTGTGCGGCCATCGCCAGAGCTTCTGGAGCCTGCTCACCTCGAGCGCACGCCAGCTGATGAATACCGTGCCCTGCGACATGCTGGTCGTGCCCTTGCAGAAGTGATCGAACAGGCGTAGTGTGATTTGCCATGAATATGACCTCATTCAATCACAACTACTGGTGGTACTGCTTCTAAACAGGCGGCACTGCTTTTCTATGTAAAATTTCCCAAAGAAAACACCGTGACCGCCGAGAGGCGGTCATTGTTTTCATCCCTTTGTCGCCTCCCGGCTCACCCAACTGGAGAGAGTGACATGCACAACCCCGTGATCCTGACCGGCGACCGCCCTACCGGCAAACTGCACATCGGCCACTACGTCGGCTCCCTGCGCCAGCGCGTGGCCGCCCAGCACCATTACCGCCAGTTCGTCATGATCGCCGATCTGCAGGCGCTGACCGACAACGGCCACAACCCGGCCAAGGTGACCGATCACGTGCTGGAGGTGATGGCCGACTACCTGGCCGCCGGCCTCGACCCGGCCAAGACCACCTTCTGCCTGCAGAGCGCCCTGCCCGCCCTCGCCGAACTCACGACCTACTACCTCAACCTGGTCAGCGTCGCCCGGCTGGAGCGCAACCCCACGGTGAAGGCCGAGATCCAGCAAAAAGGGTTCGAGCGCAGCCTGCCCGCCGGCTTCCTCGTCTATCCGGTCAGCCAGGCCGCCGACATCACCGCCTTTCGTGCCACTCACGTGCCGGTGGGCGAGGATCAGCTGCCCATGCTGGAGCAGACCAACGAGATAGTGCGCCGCTTCAACACCCTGGTTGGCAAAGAGGTGCTGACCGAGTGCCAGCCCATCCTGAGCGACACCGGCCGCCTGCCCGGCATCGACGGCAAGGCCAAGATGTCCAAGTCCCTCGGCAACACCATCGAACTCGGCATGTCGAGCGACGAGATCAAGCAGGCGGTGTTCGCCATGTATACCGACCCCAATCACCTCAAGGTGAGCGATCCGGGTCAGGTGGAGGGCAATACGGTGTTCGCCTATCTGGATGCCTTCCACCCCGACAAGGCCCTGGTGGCCGAGATGAAGGCCCACTACCAGCGCGGTGGTCTGGGGGACATGCGCTGCAAGCAGGTACTCAACGACTGCCTGCAGACCCTGCTTGCTCCGATGCGGGAGCGGCGCGAGGCGGCCATCGCCGACAAGCGCCAGCTGCTGCGCCTGTTGCAGCAGGGTACCGAGCAGGCCCGGGCCCTCACCGACGAGGTGCTGGCCGAGGTGAAGGGGGCGATGGGGCTGGACTACTTCTCCGGATTGGCGTGATCTGCCCCCTGCGGTGCGGGATGGCCGAGCGCATCCGCGCCATAGCGCTCCCTCGCCAGCCGGTGCAACAACCCCTTGAACCAGCCGATCGCCTCGTCATGGGCACTGAGCGGGTGGCCCGCCATCAGGTAGACGATGGGGATGGCGGGTTCCAGCTGGTGCAAGCGCAACGGATAGTGGCGACAGAAGTGGCGCCCGATCATCTCGGGCACCACCACCAGGTAGCGTCCGGTCGCCATCAGCGGCGGTACCGCCATAAAGCTCGGCAGCCTGACCCCCAGCTCCCGCTCCACCCCGAAACGGGCCAGCCAGAGATCCACCATGGCCTGGCTGTGGCCCCAGCTGGAGGTGTGGATATGGGGGCGGCTGACCAGTTCTCCCGGCCCCAGCATGTCGGGCAGGGCGCTGCCGAGGGGCGACAAACAGACCAGCGGATTGCTGAACCACTCCTCGCGCCACAACCGGGGCGAGAGGTGGTTGGCACCGGCAAACCCGATCACCAAATCCAGTTCCCCCTTCTCCAGCTCCCGCTCGTAGTCGCTGTCCGCCAGCTCGCACACTTCCAGTCGGCAGTGGGGAGCCTGCTGCACCATCCACTCCACCAGCACCGGCACCAGACCGTGCTCCACCGAGCCCGGGGTGGCGATGCGAAAGATCCGCCGGGCACTTGCCGGGTCGAATCCCTTGGCCTGACGCAGCCCCTGCTCCAGCATGGCCAGCGCCTGGCGCACCGGGCTCGCCAGCGCCTTGGCCCGTTCGGTCGGCATCATCTCGCGCCGGCTCATCACGAACAGCGGGTCATCCAGCGCCTGGCGCAAGCGCCCCAGCGCATGGCTGACGGTGGACTGGGAGAGGTGCAGCCGTTCGGCGGCGCGGGTGACGTTGCGCTCCTGCATCAGCATGTCGAACACGGTGAGCAGGTTGAGGTCGAGGCGGGAGAGGGGCAGTTCCATCGATATTGGCCATAGTTGAATGACGACAATTCATTTTTGGCATAGTAGCAGATTGCATAGAATGCGCAGGCGAATTACATCGGAGATTCAAATGCGTAGCTATCTGTTGTTGCTGGCGATCGGCCTGTTGTGGGGCTCCCAGTTCATTTTCATGCACCAGGCCGTGGCTGAACTGCCCCCCATCATGGTGGCCGCCGGACGCGCCCTGTGCGGCAGCCTGACCCTGGGTCTGCTCTGCCTGTTCATGCGCCTCAAGAGTGAACACACGCCCTGGCGAACCTATATGCTGATCGCCCTGCTCGACGCCACCATCCCCTTCATCATGGTGGCCTGGGGACAACAGTACGTGGACAGCGCCATCGCGGCCGTGGTCATGGGTTGTATCCCCTTTGTGACCATTCTGGCGGCTCCCTTGTTTATTTCTGGTGAAAGAATCACCAAGGGCGGCCTCGTCTCCGTGATCATCGGTTTCATCGGCGTGCTGGTACTGTTCTGGCCCAAGCTGACCAGCGGCATGAATGCCGGCCTGCTCGGTGCCATGGCCATCCTGTTCGGTGCCAGCTGCTTCGCCATCGGCCTGCTGATGATCAAGCGCTTCGCCAAGGACCATCCTGTGGTCGTGGCCCGCAACATCCTGATTTCCTCAGCCATCCAACTGCTGCTGGCCGCACCCTTCGTGGCCGACCTGAGCAGCCTCGCCCTGCCGAGCCAGCAGGCCATGGGCGCCGTCGCCATGCTGGGGATCTTCTGTACCGGCCTGGTCTACTTCCTCTACATGGCGCTGATCCAGAAGGCGGGCCCGACCTTCGCCTCCTTCAGCAACTACCTGGTGCCGCTGTTCGGCGTCATGCTGGGAGCCCTGTTCCTCGGCGAGCAGATCCAGTCCACCACGGGCGTGGCGCTGGCCCTGATCCTGGGTTCGGTCGCCCTCAACCAGTGGGCACAGCAGCGCCGCCAACAGCGGGAGGCTGCCCTATGTCAGGCATCCTGACCACCCTCTGCGGCGGTCTGGTACTGATAGCCGGCTGGCAGTATCGCCACCGGCTGGCCGGGGTGCTGGGTCTGCTGATGGTGCTGCTGCCCTGGTTCTTCGACAGCAAGCTGCAAGCCATGCTGAACTATGCACTGAATGCCTGAAGACCCTCTCTGCGTGTGTGACGAGAGTGTATCTCTCCTGTTTTTGGGACCGTTTTAACAAAACCTCCGATTTGTCCCCTCTACCGGCGCCCTGCGCCGGTTTTTTTATCTCTGCGCCTCTGGTCCGTAGCGATAACTCAACCGCTCGTTCTTGCGCGGCCCCGTTATCTGCCAGGCGAGCAGGAAGCCCCCGCCGGTTTCGGTCAGCTCGGCGCTGTAGTGATCCTGCCCGCACAGGTGAGGCTCGGCCGTGACCCAGTGCCCGTCCCCCCGGGGCAACAGCTCGAACAACATCACCGGCTGCTCGTAGCGCAGGTGGGAGAGCATGATCCCCCGTGCGGTGCGCTGCCACCAGAAGCGGTTGTGCATGGTCAGCTCCCGGCCATGGGGCGTGGTGTAGCGACCCGTCTCGGCATACAGCCACCCCCCATGATGATCGGTCACCACCACGGCCCCCTCCCCGCGACCGCACCAGTCGGTGGCGGATCCGGCCCCGTTGCTCGCCTCGAAGGCAAATGCTCCGATCTGTGACAACCCTTCCCATAAACGCTGGATCGCGCCTTCCAACTCGGCCATCATAGCGCCCTCCAAATTGACAACTGACGACAATTCAATCACATGAACTACTTGATAGGGGTTACCCTGCTCTGGTCCTTCTCCTTCAGCCTGATCGGGGTCTACCTTGCCGGTCAGGTGGATGCCTACTTCTCGGTACTGACCCGCATCGTGCTCGCCAGCCTGGTGTTTCTACCCTTCCTGCGCCGTCGCTGGCTGCGCCCCGATCTGGTGGCCAAGCTGATGGCCCTCGGTGCCATCCAGCTCGGCATCATGTATCTCTTCTACTACCACTCCTTCCTGCTCTTGACGGTACCGGAAGTGCTGGTGTTCACCATCTTCACCCCCATCTATGTCACCCTGATCCACGACCTGCTGGAAGGGCGCTTCAAGCCTGTCTATCTGTGGGGGGCCCTGCTGGCTGTGCTGGGGGCGGCCGTCATCCGTTTCGACGGCCTGACCGAAAGCTACGTACTGGGATTCCTGGTGGTGCAGGGCGCCAACGTCTGCTTCGCCCTGGGCCAGGTAGGCTACAAGGTGCTGCTGGCCCGGGAGGCTGAGCAGCCGCCCCAGCTGGCGGTGTTCGGCTGCTTCTATCTGGGCGCCCTGGTGATCGCCCTGCCCGCCTGGTGGCTGCTGGGCAAACCTCAATATCCCGCCAGCCCCCTGCAATGGGGCATCCTCTTCTGGCTGGGGGTCGGGGCATCCGGGCTCGGCTACTTCCTGTGGAACAAGGGGGCGACCCTGGTCAGCAGCGGCGTGCTGGCCATCATGAACAACGCCTTGATCCCCGCGGGTCTGCTGGTCAATCTGGTGCTCTGGGGAAAGGATACCGACCTGCTCAGGCTCGGTCTGGGCGCCCTGCTGATGCTGGCTTCCCTCTGGGTCTGCCAGCGTCAGCAGGTCAGTGAGCGCTGACTGAAAATCATTGACGCTGATGGGTCCATCGGCGTCAATGGGTTCGCGGACAGTGACTGGCCGTCAGCCGACCACGGCGTTGTGTTCCCGCTTCGCCTGACCGTGGCAGGAGGCCAACCGGGCCAGCAGGTGATCGAGCTGCTCGGCACTCTGGCTCTGCACCAGGCCGATGCTCACGGTCACCGGACGCTGGGGCAGCAGGCTGGCGTCGGCGATCTCGAGACGCAGCCGCTCGGCAATCTCCAGGCCGCTCAACCGATCGGTCTGGGAGAGCATCAGGATGAAGCCGTCTTCGTCCCAACGGGCGAAGGGATCTTCCCGGCGCAGCTCGCGGCGCACGATGCGGGCCAGCTTGGCCAGCATGGCGTCGCAGGCCGCCTCCCCGAACAACTGCAGGATCTTGCTGCGGTGATCCACGCTGAACTGCAGCAGACAGAAACTGCCGCTTTCGCTGGCCAGCCGTTCATCCAGCAACAGCTCGAAGTGGCTGCGGCTCTCGAGGCCGGTGAGGGGATCCGTGTCATGGCGATCCTCCAGGGGCGCCATGGCGGCATCCAGATGGCGAACCACCCCCAGCAGTTGACCCCCTTCGTCGCGACGGACCCGCTCCTCCAGCCGGATGTAATGGCCCTGATGGTGCAGGATGCGGTACTCGAGTCGAAGCCCGTTGCTGCGCCCTTGCTGGCAGGCCTCCAGGGCCTCTGCCAGACGGGGAGCATCATCCGGATGTACCCGATCCAGCCAGCCGAGATCTCCCAGCTCGCCCCCCTCCAGACCCAGCAGTTGCAGACAGGAAGGGTCCCGCCTCAGACCCTGCCCGGCCGACCAGGTCCAGATCCCGGCCTCCAACATCGCCATGGCCTGTGCCATCAGCGTCACCTCAAGGGGAGTGGTGACCTCAACCCCGGGAGTCTCATACCTTTCCATCACGCGCCTCGAAACCGGATCTGAATATCTGTCCAAGCAATCACACTCAATAAGTAACATTGGTGCTGGCGCCGAGCAACCGCGCCAGCATCGCTGGCCTCGCACCTCTCGCCTCTGGTGGTCCGCCATCAGGGCTTGCCAGCCTCCAGCTACGAAGTGGAACCCGACGTCACGCCACCTTGCCCTGATAGCCTGCCATCAGGGCCTGCCAGTTCTCCGGCACAAAGTGGAAGCTGGTGTGCAGTTGCGACTCCTTGTTGAAGGAGCGCAGCAACCGCTCCAGGTTGGCCTGCTGCCAGTTGCCGGGGGAGCGGATGGCTCCTTTGTCGAAGTCGATCACCCACACCTTGCCCTCCTTGTCGAGCAGCAGGTTGTGGCTGTTGAGATCCGCATGATAGACCCCTGCATCGTGCAACTGGCGCACCGTTTTGCCTATCTTGTGCCACACCTCACCGGCGATCGGCCCCTGCTTGAGCAGGGCCACCAGATCCTTGGCGCCGCGAATACGCTCGATCAGGATGTCGGCCCGATAGAAGGGCCCCTGCTTGACCATGCGGGCCGCAAAGGGGCGCGGCACCGGCAGCCCCTGTTCACTCAGGGTCGCCAGCAGACGATATTCAGCCATGGCTCGACTGCTCTCCACCCCCTCAAACCAGAACCGGTCACGCACCAGCTTGCCCACCATGCCGCCACGGTAGTAGTGACGCAGCACCAAGTGGCGGGATTCATCCTTCACGAACCAGGTCACCCCGCGACCGATGGAAGAACCCACCACCTGGCGATGGGTCTGCCACCAGACAGGATCGAACAAGGCAGGGGAGGGATCGCGGAAGACTCCGTCGGCATACCAGCAGACCTGGTTGTGGGTGGTGTGTGTCAGCATGATGAGAATTCCGGTCGATAGTGGGTGCAGGGCATCCATTCAGAAAGCCGTGCCGGTCGGGCAACCGGCGCAATTTTACAATCCACAGGGGAGTTTGCATAATGCCATCCATCCATTTTGCCATCGTTGCGCCACATCATGCCGCTGTTCCAAACGCCGCCCTCCTCCATCTGCATCCTGCGGCTCTCCGCCATCGGAGATTGCTGCCACGCGCTGGCGCTGGTGCGCGTCATCCAGCGGGAGTGGCCCCAGACCCGCATCACCTGGATCACCGGCAAGATTGAGGCGACCCTGTTCGCCGATCTGCCGGGGGTCGAGGTCATTCCCTTCGACAAGAGCAAGGGGTGGCGCGGCTATCGCGATCTCTGGCAGACCCTCAAGGGGCGCAGGTTCGATGCCCTGCTTCACCTGCAGGCCGCCATGCGCGCCAGCATCGCCACCCTCGGCATCAAGGCCAAGGTCAAACTCGGGTTTGATCGGGAGCGCGCCAGCGACGGTCAGTGGCTGTTCACCAACCATCGGGTCCCCTCACCCGCCTCCCCCCACGTCCTGGACGGCTTTCTCGCCTTCGCCAAAGAGCTCGGGATAAAGGATCTGACCCCGGACTGGCAACTGCCCATCAGCGCCAAGCACCAGGCCTGGGCGAAGGAGAAAATTGGCGGCAAGCCGACCCTGCTCATCTGCGCCGCTGCCAGCAAGGCATTCAAGAATTGGACTGCCGCCGGCTACGCCGCGCTGGCGGATCACGCCGCAGACAAGGGCTTTCAGGTCTATCTGTGCGGCGGACCGGCCAGGCTGGAGCGGGATCTCGCCGCCGAGATCCAGCGCCTCAGCCAGAGCAAGCCGGAAGATTTGGTGGGGCAGACCAGCCTCAAGCAATTGCTGGCGCTGATTGGCGAGGCGAGCCTGGTGCTGGCCCCGGATACCGGCCCGGCCCACATGGCCACCTTGGTGGGGACACCCGTGATCGGCCTCTACGCCCACCACAACCCCGCCCGTACCGGCCCCTATCTGTGCCGGGATTATCTGGTCAGCGTCTATCAGGAACTGATTGAGCAGGAGACCGGCAAGCCGCTGGCCGAGCTCGGCTGGCGCACCCGCCTCAAGGATCCGGACGCCATGGCCAAGATAAGCCGCGAGCGGGTCATCGCCGCCTTCGACCGCCTCTGTACCGACAAGCATCTTCTACCGACCCAGGGCAACTCGGAAATTCCGAGCCCTGGCGCAGGGATAATCTGATGGCCCGGCCCCGGCTCCGTGGGCAGAATGGCCCTCTATGCGGGTAACGCCCGCACAGCAAGCTACGGATATTTTGATCGGCTGGAATATGATTCCGGCCGTTTTTTTATCCGCCCCCATCTGCTAACATTCGCCGCCTTTACATCCTCCTGACTCTGATTCCTCCGCGCATTGCGAGCAACCGTCTCCCTTATCGGGCACAAGACGGCGGCCTCTGCTACAACCAAAGCGCGGATCATCGCTTAAAGGTACAGACATGGCGCAACAAGGCACTCTCTATATCATCTCTTCCCCGAGCGGGGCCGGTAAGTCCAGCCTGCTCAATGCCTTGCTGACCCAGCACAACGCCGCCGGCAAGATGCAGCTGTCGGTTTCCCACACCACCCGCGCCACCCGTCCCGGTGAAGAGCACGGGGTGCACTACCACTTCGTCAAGGTGGAAGAGTTCAAGGCGCTGATCGAGCGCGGTGACTTTCTGGAGTGGGCAGAAGTCTTCGGCAACTACTACGGCACTTCCCGCGCCGCCATCGAGGCCTGTCTGGCGCAGGGCATCGACGTCTTCCTCGACATCGACTGGCAGGGCGCCCGCCAGATCCGCGAACAGATGCCGACCAAGTCCATCTTCATCCTGCCTCCCAGCCGCGAGGAGCTGGAGCGCCGCCTGATCGGCCGCGGCCAGGACAGCGCCGAGGTGATCAAGGGCCGGATGGAGAAAGCCATTGCCGAAATGGTGCACTATGACGAGTATGACTATGTCATCATCAATGAAGACTTTGAGCTGGCACTGTTCCAACTCAGGGCCGTCATAGAGTGCCAGCGCCTGGAAATGCGTCAGCAACAGCAGGCCCAGCAAAACTTGCTGAAACAGCTACTGGCAGAGTAAGCCAAAAACAAGTAAACTTTTGCGTCATTTTTAAACACCGCTTTTTCAATCACAGAAAGCCCAAACACTGGAGTCCCGCATGGCCCGCGTTACTGTAGAAGATGCTGTAAAACAGGTAGGTAACCGTTTTGACCTGGTGCTGGTCGCCGCGCGCCGCGCTCGTCAAATCGCGGTACAAGGCAAGGATCCCCTGGTCGACGAAGAGAACGACAAGCCGACCGTGATCGCCCTGCGCGAGATCGAACTGGGTCTGGTCAACAACCAGGTGATGGATACTCAGGACCGCTACGAGCAGCAAGAGCAGGAAGCCGCCGAGCTGGCTGCCGTTGCTGCCATCGCAGAAGGTCGCGGCTAAGTCAGTCGCCTCCCATAGTCGGCGCCCGCCCGGGTGCCGGCTGTTCTCCCCATTTACAACCGCTCGAAAACCTCGCAAACTCGAGGGCATACCCTCAATTTCACGGATTGCCGTTTAACCGCTGCGGGGACTGTCTTGTATTTATTTGAAAATCTTAAAGAAATAGCCAGTTCCTACCTGCCACCCGAGCAGGTTGAGAAGCTCAGGCAAGCCTATGTGGTAGCCCGTGATGCTCACCAGGGACAGATGCGTTCCAGTGGTGAACCCTACATCACTCATCCCGTTGCCGTGGCCCGCATCCTGGGCGACATGCGCCTCGATCACGAGACCCTGATGGCTGCCGTGCTGCACGACGTCATCGAAGATACCCCTGTCACCAAGGACGATCTTGCCGAGCAGTTTGGCAACGCCGTCGCCGAGCTGGTCTCCGGTGTCTCCAAGCTCGACAAGCTGAAGTTCCGCGATCGCAAGGAAGCCCAGGTCGAGAACTTCCGCAAGATGATGATGGCCATGACCCAGGACATCCGTGTCATCCTGATCAAGCTGGCCGACCGCACCCACAACATGCGCACCTTGGGATCTTTGCGGCCGGACAAGCGCCGCCGCATCGCACGGGAAACCCTCGAGATTTTCGCCCCCATCGCCAACCGCCTCGGTATTCACACCATGAAGAACGAGCTGGAAGAGCTCGGCTTCGAGGCGCTCTACCCCATGCGCTCCCGGGTACTGCGGGAATCGGTACGCCGCGCCCGTGGCAACCGGCGTGAGATCATCGACTCCATCCAGAGCGAGATTGAGGGGCGTCTGCGGGAAGCCGGCATCGATGCCCAGGTGAGCGGACGCGAGAAGAACCTGTTCTCCATCTACAACAAGATGGAGAAGAAAGAACTGCAATTCCACGAAGTGATGGATATCTATGCTTTCAGAGTGAGAGTGAAAGACATAGACACCTGCTACCGGGTGCTTGGGCAGATGCACAGCCTCTACAAGCCGCGCCCCGGTCGCTTCAAGGATTACATCGCCATCCCCAAGACCAACGGCTACCAGTCCCTGCACACCTCCCTGGTGGGGCCCCACGGGGTACCGGTGGAGGTGCAGATCCGCACCGAGTTCATGGACCAGATGGCTGACAAGGGCGTCGCCGCCCACTGGGCCTACAAGCAGGATGGGGACAGCTCGGGTACCACGGCCCAGATCCGCGCCCAGCGCTGGATGCAGAGCCTGCTGGAGCTGCAACAGAGCGCCGGCAGCTCCTTCGAGTTCATCGAGGGGGTCAAGACCGACCTCTTCCCCGACGAGATCTACGTCTTCACACCGGAGGGCCGCATCATGGAGCTGCCCGCCGGCGCCACCCCGGTGGACTTCGCCTACACGGTGCACACCGACATCGGTCATGCCTGCGTCGGTTCGCGGGTCGACCGCCACCCCTATCCGCTGAGCAGCCCGCTGCACTCCGGTCAGACGGTGGAGATCATCACGGCCCCCGGCGCCCGCCCGAACGCGGCCTGGCTCAACTTCGTGGTGACCACCAAGGCGCGCTCCAAGATCCGTCAGTTCCTGAAGAACCTGCGCACCGAAGAGTCTGTGGTGCTGGGTCGTCGCCTACTCAACCATGCGCTGGGCGCCAAGAACATCGAAGACATCCCGGAAGCCCGCGTCAAGCAGGTGCTGGCCGACACCAAACACGAGAACCTGCAGGGGCTGCTGGCCGACGTGGGCCTTGGCAACGCCATGAGCGTCATGGTGGCCCGCCGCATGCTGGGGGATGAGCTGCCGCCGGAAGAGCAGCCCAAATCCACCAGCAAGAAGATGCCGATCAAGGGGGCCGACGGCATGCTGGTCACCTTCGCCAACTGCTGCCGCCCCATCCCGGGGGACGCCATCATCGCCCACATCAGCCCGGGCAAGGGACTGGTGATCCACCAGGAGTCCTGCCGCAACATCAAGGGCTACAGCCGCGAACCGGACAAATACCTGCCGGTGCAGTGGGAGGTGGACAAGGAGCAAGAGCAGGAATTCCGCACCGGCATCAGCATCGAGATCGTCAACCACCAGGGCGCCCTGGCGGAGCTGGCCAACGTGATTGCCGCCACCGGCGCCAACATCCACGCCATCAGCACCGAGGAGAAAGATGGCCGGGTCTATGTGGTCACCCTGCTCATCACCACCAAGAGCCGGATCCACCTCGCCAACATCATGCGCAAGATCCGGGTCATGCCCAACGTGCTCAGGGTGAGCCGACAGAAAAACTGAACACAGGCGGCGCAAGCCGCCTGCTGCTTTTCAAGAGATACCCAGGGCCCCATGCCGCAGGCCACCAGCCTTGTTGCATACACCGGCCTCACGACATAGAAACCGACATGACTCCTGAACGCTTCAAACGCATTTCCGACATGCTGGCCCAGCGCCAGCTCGACCTGACCGTCTGCATGGAAGAGGTTCATAAACCTCACAACCTGGCCGCCATCGTGCGCACTGCCGATGCCATCGGCATCCACCGGGTGCATGCGGTCTGGCCCAAGAGCTGGATCCACAAGCGCAAGGGCACCGCCCGCGGCAGCCAGAACTGGGTGGACGTGAAGCTGCACCCGGACATCGGCAGTGCCGTGACCGAACTCAAGGCTTCCGGCATGCAGATCCTGGCGACCCACCTCTCCGACAGCTCCGTGGACTTTCGCGCCATCGACTACACCAGACCCACCGCCATCCTGGTGGGCCAGGAGAAGCACGGCATCGGCGAAGAGGCGCTGGCCCTGGCCGATCACCATATCGTCATCCCCATGGTAGGCATGGTGCAGTCCCTCAACGTCTCGGTGGCCGCCGCCGCCATCCTTTACGAGGCCCAGCGCCAGCGCGAACTGGCCGGCTGTTATCAGCGCGGCTGTCCACTCAGCCTGGAAGAGCAGAACACCATCTTGTTCGAGGGGGGCTATCCCGTCTATGCCCAGCTCTGCAAGGAGAAAGAGATGCCCTACCCCCAGCTCGGTCCGGCCGGCGAGATCCTGGCGGACGAACGCTGGTGGCAGCAGATGCAGCTGACCCGCAAAGGATGGGCCGCCCAACAATCGGATGATCCTTCGGAAGAGTACACTGATGAAGCTTAACCACCTGCCCCTGCTGGCCCTGACCCTGTTTTCTGCCGGAGCCCTTGCCGTGAGCAATCCTTACCAGCTGACCACTGAAGCCGACGTCCCCGCCCTCTATCAGCAGACCCTGCCCGACTTCTGGCGCCAGCATGCCGCCCCGGGGGAGTTCAAGGGCAAGGACGGGGTCACCCTCCGCTATGCCGCCCTGCGCCAGCCCAAGATCGATCGCGCCATCCTCATCGTCAACGGCCGGGTCGAGAGCTACCTCAAGTATCAGGAGCTGGCCTGGGATCTCTGGCGCCAGGGTTACAGCCTCTACCTCATCGATCATCGCGGCCAGGGAATGTCAGACCGCATGCTGGCCGACAAAGAGAAGGGGTATGTCGACCAGTTCGACGACTATGTCGCCGATCTCAAACAGTTTCATGACGAAGTGATCGCCCAGGACCAACCCGCCAAGCTGTTCCTGCTGGCCCACTCCATGGGGGGGGCCATCTCGGCCCGCTATCTGGAACGCTGGCCGAACGACATCCAGGCGGCGGTGCTCTCCTCCCCCATGATGGGCATCAACCTCGGCGGCCTGCCCAAGTGGCTGGCCAAGGGGTTGGCGGCCACCATCGGCACGGTCGGCGGCTGGGTGGGCGAGCCCCCCTACGGCCCGGGTCAGGGACCCTATGAGGATCACGGCTTTGCCGACAACGAGCTGACCCACAGCACGGTGCGTTATCAGGCCTTCCGCCAGATCTACGAGCAGCATCCCCAGGTCAGGCTGGGGGGCGCCACCGCCCACTGGATCCATCAGGCCATCACAGGATCGGACGCGGCCGTAGCCGACGCCGGCGCCATCAAGACGCCGCTGCTGCTGCTGCAGGCCGGCGAGGACAGCGTGGTGGACAACGCCGCCCAGGAGGCCTTCTGCGCCAAGGCCCAATGTGAAGGGAGCAAGCCGCTGCGCATCGAAGGGGCCTGGCACGAGCTCTTCATCGAGGCGGATCCCCAGCGCCAGGCCGCGCTCAATGCAACCCTGGCCTTCTTCGCACGCTACTGACGCGACCAGAAGGGGCTGGTTATTTTTTGGATCCCTAAATAAATGGGGTGACGGCAGACGCTGGGGTACACTCCCCCGGCGTTCAATTGAAGTCGAGGTAATGATGTTCAAGGTAGTTGTGTCCGATCTCGATGGTACCCTGCTCAACGGGCAGCACCAGATCTCCTCCCGCACCCGGGATACCCTGCACCGTCTGGTCGATCAGGGCGTCAAGTTCGTGGTCGCCACCGGCCGTCACCATGTGGATGTACGCAGCATCCGCGATGCACTGGGGCTGGATATCTACCTCATTACCTCCAACGGCGCCGTGGTACACGACAAGCAGGATCAGCTGGTCTACAACCAGGCGCTGCCGAGCACGGTGGCGGCCGAGCTGATCGCCATGGAGCGCGACCCATCCATCCACATCAACGTCTACTACGGCGACGAGTGGCTGGTGGAAGAGGAGCTGCCCTGGTTGCTGAAGTTCCATCACGACTCCGGCTTCAGCTACCGCCTGGCTGATCTCGCCAGCCACCCGAAGGACAGGGTCAACAAGGTGTTCTACATCGGCGACCACGACAAGCTGCTGAAGATAGAGGCGCACCTCAACCAGCAATATGGTGATCGACTCAACGTCACCTTCTCCCTGCCTGACTGCCTCGAGGTGATGCATGCCGGTGTGCACAAGGGTAATGCCGTGCGCGCCGTGCTGGAGCAGCACGGCCTGGAGATGTCACAGGCCGTGGCCTTCGGCGATGGCATGAACGACTTCGAGATGCTGAGCATGGTGGGCCGTGGTGTGGTCATGGGCAACGCCCACGATCGCCTCAAGCAGGCCCTGCCAGAGCACGAACAGACCCTCACTTCCGATGAAGATGGCGTTGCTGTCTATCTGGAGAAACTGTTCGCCTCCCAGACCCGCTGATTAGGCATCCCCATCGCGGATCGAAAAAGGGTGGCCCATGTGGCCACCCTTTTTGTTTCTCGCTCTCTTGTCACCACGCCAGTGCCGGGTGCATCAGACGGTTCAACAGCGTGCCGGATGGCGTCCACTCAAAGCTCTGGTTGGCGCCGCCATAGCATTCGGCGAGGCGCAGGGGGACGGCCGGCTTATGACGGCGACCCGCCACATCCAGGCGCAGCGACACCTGCCGATTAAACAGACGATCCCCCTGCCACTGCCATTGATGGCTCTCCTCCCGGCACACCTCCATCCCCAGACCATCTTCCCCTCTGGCGACCAGGCAATCCCCGGCCAGTTGCAGGGCGCCGACATCCCAGCTGAATGACTGGTTCGGTTGCTGATCGCAGGGCTGGGTCAGCAGACGGCCCTGCTCGCTCAGGGTCACGCAGAAGCCACCACTGGTTACCAAGGTGGCCTCGAGTTCGGCCTTTGGCTTGGGGGCGGCGCCCATCAGAAGATCTTCCGGTTTCGGCTGCAGGGCGCAACCACCCAGCAGCAGTGCGGCCATGGCCAGCACGGAGAGTTGAAGAGAAGTGATATGGTGATGCATAGGCCTTGTATCTGGTCCGTGCCCGAGCGTCCCCTGTCTCGCGGCTCCGGGCCCAGCATACCGAACTCGTGGCGAACAGGCGCCTGAAGAAGTGTAAAAAGACGTGACAGGAAAAAGCGGAAGAGAAACGCCAAAAAGCAAAAACCCCGCCTGAGCGGGGTTTTCAAATGTGGTCGGTGATAAAGGATTCGAACCTTTGACCCTCTGGTCCCAAACCAGATGCGCTACCGGGCTGCGCTAATCACCGAGGGGTATTCTAAAAACACAAAGATGACCATCTGGTCATCCTCGTCATACAGCAAGTATGGTGCGAAGAGAGGGACTCGAACCCTCACACCCGGGGGGCACTAACACCTGAAGCTAGCGCGTCTACCAATTCCGCCACCTTCGCGTACCTGACAAGCTGTAAAATGGGGTGGCTGATGGGGCTCGAACCCACGACAACCGGAATCACAATCCGGGACTCTACCAACTGAGCTACAGCCACCACAGCTGTTTTCGTTCTTCAACACGCCCGTTTAACCGGCGCACTTTTGATGGTGCGCCCGACAGGATTCGAACCTGTGACCTCTGCCTCCGGAGGGCAGCGCTCTATCCAGCTGAGCTACGGGCGCTACGCTGTCGAACGGGGCGCATTATTGATGATGATGCCGACCTTGTCTACTCTTTTTTTGACATAAAGAATCAAGTGCCTGTTTTTCAATCACTTCCGACCCTTTTCAACTATTTTTGTTTTGTTCAGGCTGGATCCAGCAATTCCCCACTACTTTTTGAATCCCTCACCCCATAGGGTCAGAGATGATGGGCAATGCTTGACTTGCCTTTGCGCCCACCTAGAATGAATGAACGTTCATTCAGTCGTTGACCTCTGATAACCATGGATAAGAAAGAACGCATTTTCGAAGCAGCTCACGAGATCCTCGGCGAGCAGGGCTTCTACGGCCTTTCCATTGCCGTGGTCGCCAAGAAAGCCAAGGTGGCGGCAGGCACCATCTATCGCTATTTCAGCGACAAGGATGACCTGATCCGCCAGCTCTATCAGCACACTATCCTCAAGTGTCATCCCCTGGTCATGGAAGGTGTGCAGATAGAAGAGGTGTCCTATGAGCAGTATCGGCGCCTCTGGCTCAACATCGATGCCATCTTCACCAGCTACCCCAATGCACTCAAGTGCAAATTGCAGTACGAAAGTTCTCAATTGGGGGCTGAATTGGAGCGGGATCCGGTCATAATGGCGACGTGGGCGCCACTTGAGCGCTTCTTTGAGCAAGGACGCCAACAGGGACTCTTCATCGATCTCCCCATTCTGGTGTTGCAAGCATTGAGTCTGGATTGCGTGGCCAACCTGGCACAGCAGCGCCGGGTTCACGATTTCGAATTGACGCAGGAACAGCTGGAGACGGTCATCCGGGCCAGCTGGAATGCCATTTTAAACCCTAATGTTTCCATCACAGGAGCCTGTTCATGAAAAAGTGGATGGCCATCATGTTGCTGATAGCACTCGCCCTGTTTGGCAGTGTCATCGGCTTCAATATGTTCAAGCAGAAGAAGATTGCAGAGTTCATGGCCAATCGGCCCGAGCCCGAGTTCCCGGTCACCGCCATGGTCACCAAGGCGCAGGACTGGGTCCCCACCATTGAAGCCATCGGCTTCATCGAGCCGAACCAGGGGGTCACCCTCTCCAGCGAGCTGTCAGGCACCATCGACAGCATCCGGTTCGAATCGGGGGCACATGTCAAAGCGGATCAA
Source organism: Aeromonas sp. QDB30 (assembly GCF_027707645.1). NCBI lineage: Bacteria > Pseudomonadati > Pseudomonadota > Gammaproteobacteria > Aeromonadales > Aeromonadaceae > Aeromonas > Aeromonas sp. QDB30. The sequence goes on from NZ_JAPCIY010000007.1 coordinate 26,481, forward strand.
CTGCTGCTGAGCCTGGACTCCAGTGTGGAAAAAGCCAACCTGAACTCTTCCCAGGCCAGACTGCCGGCAGCCAGGGCCAAGTTCGAGCGCTACAAGAACCTCTATCAGAAGAACTCCATCTCCCGTGACCAGCTGGATGATGCCGAGGCAAGCTACCGCTCCCTGGAGGCGGACATCGACAGTCTGAAGGCCACCATCGCCCGTCGTGAGGTGCGTGCCCCCTTCAGCGGTGCCGTGGGCCTGCGCAACGTCTTCCTCGGCCAGTATCTGGAACCGGGTACCCAGATTGTGCGCCTGGAAGACACCAGCGTGATGCGCTTGCGCTTCACCGTGCCCCAGACCGACATCTCCAAAATCACCCTGGGACAGACCATCAAGATCAACGTGGATGCCTATCCCCAGACCCAGTTTGACGGCCAAATCACAGCCATCGAGCCCGCTGTCAACTATCAGAGCGGCCTGATCCAGGTGCAGGCAGACATTCCGAACAACGACGGCCAGCTCCGTTCCGGCATGTTCGCCCGCGCCAGCATCATACTGCCCACGGTGAAAGACCAGATAGTGATCCCGCAGTCCGCCATCTCCTTCACCCTCTATGGCGAGAACGTCTATGTCATTCACGAGGCTGACGGCGTGAAACGTGCCAAGCAGGTGGTGGTCAAGGCAGGTGAGCGTCGCGGCAACGATGTCCATGTGCTGTCCGGCATCAAGGCTGGCGATCAAATCGTGCTGTCGGGTCAGGTTCGCCTGAGCAACGATACCAAGGTGCACGTGGTCGAGAACGATGCCCTTGCCGTTCCGGCACAAACCCCGATGCTGTAAGCGCGGAGAGCTGCGATGCGATTTACTGACATATTCATAAAACGGCCTGTGCTGGCGATCTCGCTCAGCTTCCTGATAGCCCTGCTGGGCTTCCAGGCCATCTTCAAGATGCAGGTGCGTGAATACCCCGAGGTGATCAACACCGTCATCACGGTCAACACCAGCTACTATGGCGCCAGTGCGGACCTGATCCAGGGCTTCATCACCCAGCCCCTGGAGCAGGCGGTCGCCCAGGCCGACAACATCGACTTCATGACCTCCTCGAGCCAGCTGGGCAGTTCCACGGTGACGGCGTACATGAAGCTCAACACCGATCCGAACGCCGCGCTGTCCGACATCCTGGCCAAGGTCAACTCGGTGCGTTCCCAGTTGCCCAAAGAGGCGGAAGACCCTTCGGTCACCTCCTCCACCGGCTCCACCACGGCGGTGCTCTACATGGGCTTCACCAGCCCGGAGCTCAACTCCAGCCAGATCACCGACTACCTGGAGCGGGTCATCAAGCCCCAGCTGTTTACCGTGGGCGGGGTCTCCAAGGTGGATCTGTATGGCGGGGTCGAATTCGCCCTGCGGGTGTGGCTGGATCCGGCCAAGATGGCCGCCTTTGACCTGACCTCAAGCGACGTGATGACGGTGCTCAACAGCAACAACTATCAGTCCGCGACCGGCCAGGCCACCGGCTATTTCACCCTGTTCAACGGCAACGCCGAGACCCAGGTCGGCAACATCGAAGAGCTCAAGCGCCTGGTGGTCGCCACCCGCGACAGCAAGGTGATCCGTCTCTCCGACATCGCCAAGGTCTCCCTGGAGAAGAGCCACGACATCTATCGCGCCAGCGCCAATGGCCGCGAAGCCGTGGTTCTGGCCATCAACGCAGCCCCGACAGCCAACCCCATCAACATCGCCCACGATGTGCTGGAGCTGCTGCCGAGCCTGAAGCGCAACATGCCGAGCACCATGCAGGTGAACATCCTGTATGACTCCACCATCGCCATCAACGAATCCATCCACGAGGTCATCAAGACCATACTGGAGGCGGCCGCCATCGTACTGGTGGTGATCACCCTGTTCCTCGGTTCGTTCCGGGCGGTCATCATCCCCATCATCACCATTCCCCTGAGCCTCATCGGCGTGGTGATGATGATGGACATGTTCGGCTTCTCCATAAACCTCATGACCCTGCTGGCGATGGTGCTGGCCATCGGTCTGGTGGTGGATGACGCCATCGTGGTGCTGGAGAACGTCGACCGTCACATCAAGGAAGGGGAAGAGCCGTTCCGGGCCGCCATCATAGGTACCCGGGAGATCGCCGTGCCCGTCATCGCCATGACGGTCACCCTGGCGGCGGTGTATGCGCCCATCGCCCTGATGGGGGGCATCACCGGCTCCCTGTTCAAGGAGTTCGCGCTGACCCTGGCAGGAGCCGTGTTCGTCTCGGGCATCATCGCCCTGACCCTGTCGCCCATGATGTGCGCCAAGATGCTCAGGGCCAACGAGGAGCCCGGCAAGTTCGAGCGTACCGTGCACGATCTGCTGGACCGGATGACGGCCCGCTACGACGCCATGCTCCATGCCGTGATGCAAAAGCGCATCGTGGTCATCCTGTTTGCCGTCATCGTGTTCGCCAGCCTGCCGCTGCTGTTCAAGTTCATTCCGAGCGAGCTGGCCCCGTCCGAGGACAAAGGCGTCATGGCGGTGCTGGGGACGGCCCCTTCCAACGCCAACCTGGACTACATCGAAAACACCATGGCGGACGTGAACAAAGTCCTGGACGACCAGCCGGAGATCGCTTACTCCCAGGTCTTCTCGGGGCTGTTCAACTCCAATCAGGCGTTCGGTATCGCCTCCATGGTGCCCTGGAGCCAGCGTGAAGCGAGCCAGAAAGAGGTGCTGGATCGGGTCGCCGGTCTGGTGAAGGACATCCCCGGGATGGCCATCACCACCTTCCAGTTCCCGGAACTGCCGGGGGCGTCGAGCGGTCTGCCCATCCAGTTCGTTATCACCACCCCGAACAGCTTCGAGAGCCTGTTCCTGATCGCGGGTGAGATGCTGGCGGCAACCCAGGCCAACGGCCAGTTCGTCTATTCGGATCTCGATCTGAACTACGACTCGGCCACCATGAAGATCAGCATCGACAAGGACAAGGCGGGTGCCTACGGCATCACCATGCAGGACATCGGCATCACCATGGGCACCATGATGGCGGACGGTTACGTCAACCGTATCGACCTGGATGGCCGCTCCTACGAGGTGATCCCGCAGGTGGAGCGCAAGTTCCGTCTCAACCCCGAGTCCATCAAGGGCTACTACGTGCGTGCCGCCGACGGCAAGTCGATCCCGCTGGGCAGCCTGATCAAGATTGAAGTGAAGGGAGAGCCCCGTGCCCTGCCCCACTTCAACCAGCTGAACTCCGCCACCATCGGCGCCGTGCCGGCACCGGGCGTGGCCATGGGGGATGCGATCAACTGGTTCAAGGCGACCGCGGAAGAGAAGCTGCCCCAAGGCTATCGTTACGACTTCATGGGGGAAGCCCGCCAGTTCGTGACCGAAGGGAATGCGCTCTACGCCACCTTCGCCCTGGCCCTGGCCATCATCTTCCTGGTGCTGGCGATCCAGTTCGAATCCGTGCGTGACCCGCTGGTCATCATGGTGTCGGTGCCGCTGGCCATCAGTGGCGCGCTGATCGCCCTGGCGTGGGGTATGGCCACCATGAACATCTACTCCCAGGTCGGTCTCATCACTCTCGTCGGTCTGATTACCAAGCACGGTATTCTGATCTGCGAGGTGGCGAAGGAGGAGCAGCTGCTCCATGGTCTGAACCGGATGCAAGCCGTGATGCAAGCTGCCAAGGTCCGTCTGCGCCCCATCCTGATGACCACGGCGGCGATGATCGCAGGCCTTATCCCGCTGCTCTATGCCTCGGGTGCGGGGGCGGCACAGCGCTTCAGCATCGGCATCGTCATCGTAGCGGGTCTGGCCATCGGCACCCTGTTCACCCTGTTCGTGCTGCCGGTCATCTACACCTTCCTGGCATCCGAACACAAGCCGCTGCCGGAATTCGACGAATCCATCCCGGCAAAAGCCAAGGGCGGTCACTGATCCCAGCCCACACAAAAAAGGCCCCGAAAGGGGCCTTATTTTTATCCATTGGATGACACACGACATAAGTCCATGAAGCAGTTAAACTAAACCGCACTCAATCCAGACCGCAAGGACGCCATGTCAGGAATCTTCTCCAAGGCCGTCGGCCTTAACGGACTCTCTTATCGTCTGCTTTCCTACATTCTGATCTGCAGTACGGTGCTGGCACTGCTCATCACCGTGCTTCAGCTCGCCTGGGACTACAACAAGGATGTGACCGTCATCGAGGCCAGCATCGGCCAGATCGAGGCCTCCTTCCTGCAACCCATCTCGGCCAGTCTCTGGAACCTGGATGAAGAGCAGGTGAAGGTGCAGATCGAGGGCATCATGAACCTGCCCAACATGCAGTTCGTCATGGTCAAGGAGATGCTGGGCAATTCGGAAGTGCCCCTGCTCACCCAGGGGGTGGAGCAGCCCCAATACGACATCTCCCGCGAGTTCACCCTGAGCTATCAGGGGGAAGTGGTCGGCAAGCTGTTCGTCGCCGCCTCCCTGGAGCAGGTCTACCAGCGCCTCATCGAGAAATCCGTGCTGATCCTGGTCAGCCAGACCATCAAGACCCTGGTCGTCTCGTTCTGCATCCTGGTCATCATCTACTATCTGGTGATCCGTCATATCAACCGCATCGTCAGCTATGCCCAGAAACTGAGCCTGGATCGCCTCGCGGTAGAGCTGACCCTGGAAGGTCGCCCCCTGCCCCGCAAGTCCCCTGACGAATTCGATACCCTGGCCGCCCCCCTCAACCAGATGCGCACCCGGCTGAACGACGAGTTCACGGCCCGCCATCAGGCCGCCGATCAGCTCCAGCAGGAGCGGGACTTCTCCGCCACCCTGATCAACTCCGCCAACATGGTCATCTGCTGCATGGAGCCGGATCTCAACATCGCCAGCATCAACCCTGCGGCCATCCTGCTCACCGGCTATCACCACCAGGAGCTGTTGCAGCACAACTGGCTGGATCTCTTCGTCAGCAAGGAGCAGCGTGACGAGCTGGCCGCCACCCTGGCCGAGCAGGGCGCTCTGGAGGACAGGGAGATCACCATGCACGACCAGCAGGGCAACGAGCTGGTACTGCAGTGGACCTTCGCTCCCTTCTACGAGGGGCCTAACCTCAAGTACCTGATTGGCTTTGGCTATGACATCACCCCCCTCAAAAAGGTCGAGCGGGAGATCACCCTGTTCAACGAGCAGCTGGAAGGCAAGGTGGCGGAACGCACCCGCAGCCTGAGCGATGCCAACGACCAGCTGGGCAAGGCCTATGACGATCTCAAGCAGGCCCAGCAGACCCTGGTGGAGTCGGAGAAAATGGCCTCTCTCGGCTCCCTGGTTGCCGGCGTGGCCCACGAGATCAACACCCCCATCGGCATCAGCGTGACCGCCTCCTCCTATCTGCAGGAGCGAGTCGCCGACTTCAAGCAGCACCTCGAGGCCAAGCAGCTCTCCCGCTCCTACCTCAACGAATTCACCCAGAATCTCGACGAGTCGATGCAACTGCTGCAAGGCAACCTGAGACGCGCCTCCGAGCTCATCGCCAGCTTCAAGCAGGTGGCGGTCGATCAGTCGTCCGAGGCGCGCTACAACTTCAGCCTCGCCGACAACCTGCACCAGGTGGTGGTCTCCCTCGGCTACAAGCTGAAGAAGGCCCAGTGCGAGGTCGACATTCAATGCGATCCCAAGCTGAGCATCTACTCCTTCCCGGGCAGCTTCACCCAGATCTATTCCAACCTGATCCTCAACTCCATCCATCACGGTTTCGATGGCTGGGACAGGCCCAGAAAGATCACCATCCAGGTGGCGCAGCAGGGAGACGAGCTGGTCATCGACTACAGCGACAACGGTCGCGGCATCCCCCCGGAGATATTGCCGCGCATCTTCGATCCCTTCGTCACCTCCAAGCGGGGACAGGGTGGCAGCGGGCTCGGCACTCACATCATCTACAACCTGGTGGTCCAGCTGCTGCGCGGCCGCATCCACTGCGCCAGCGAACCGGGCCAGGGCGCCCAGTTCCACATTCGCTTGCCCATCCAGCAGAACTGAGCACCGGCTCTTGTGGGCCGGCCGCTTTGTCCCCATCATGCTGTGACTGCATTCTTAACGAGCGGAGAACCTCGCAATGGCACAGCATTTTGACTACATCGCCATCGGTGGCGGCAGCGGCGGCATCGCCTCGGCCAACCGGGCAGCCATGTACGGCAAGAAAGTCGCCCTGATCGAAGCCAAAGAGCTGGGTGGCACCTGCGTCAACGTCGGCTGCGTACCGAAGAAGGCCATGTGGTATGCAGGCCAGATCGCCGATGCACTGAAATATGGCGCCGACTACGGCTTCGACACCACGCTCAACCACTTCAGCTGGGCCAGACTGGTCGAATCCCGTCAGGCCTATATCGGGCGCATTCACCAGTCCTACCAGAACGTGCTGGGCAAGAACCAGATCACTGTCATCAAGGGCTTCGCCCGCTTCGTCGACAGCCATACCGTCGAGGTGAACGCTGAGCAGTACAGCGCAGATCACATCCTGATTGCCACCGGCGGCCGCCCCGAGGTCCCGACCATTCCGGGCGCCGAACTGGGTATCGACTCCGACGGTTTCTTCGACCTGCAAAGCCAGCCCAAACGGGTTGCCGTGGTGGGTGCCGGCTATATCGCCGTGGAGATCGCTGGCGTGATGCAGGCACTTGGCTCCGAGACCCATCTGGTGGTGCGCAAACATGCGCCGCTGCGCAACTTCGACCCCATGATCCACGAGACCCTGGTGGAGATCATGGCGCAGGAAGGGCCCAAGCTGCACACCCACGCCATTCCCAAGGCCGTCATCAAGAACGCCGACGACAGCCTGACCCTGCAACTGGAAGATGGTCGCCACCTCACCGTCGACTGCCTGATCTGGGCCATCGGCCGCGTCCCGGCCACCGACAACCTCAATCTGGCTGCCACCGGCATCGAGTTGGACGAGAAGGGCTTTATCCCGACCGACAAGTTCCAGAACACCGCCGTCGCCAACCTCTATGCCGTCGGTGACAACACCGGCCGCATCCAGCTCACCCCGGTGGCTGTCGCGGCAGGCCGCCGCCTCTCGGAGCGGCTGTTCAACAACAAGCCGAACGAGCACCTCAACTACGATCTGGTGCCGACCGTGGTGTTCAGCCACCCGCCCATCGGCACCATAGGACTGACCGAGCCGGAGGCCATCGCCGAATATGGCGAGAGCCAGGTGAAGGTCTACCGCAGCCAGTTCACCGCCATGTACTCGGCCCTGACCCAGCATCGCCAGCCCACCCGGATGAAACTGGTCTGCGTCGGGCCGGAAGAGAAGGTGGTCGGCCTGCACGGCATCGGCTTCGCCATGGACGAAATCCTGCAAGGCTTCGGCGTCGCCATGAAGATGGGCGCCACCAAGGCGGACTTCGACAACTGTGTCGCCATCCATCCGACCAGTGCGGAAGAGTTTGTGACCATGCGATAAGCGGGGTTGAAGCTGGCCTGTCATTATCAGACCAGCTTCTACAACTGTGTTTACACTCTCCATCCGACCAGCGCGGAAGAGTTTGTGACCATGCGATAAGTGGAGTTGAAGCTGACCTCATCACCATCGGGTCAGCTTCCGCCACTTGCTACCAAAACCCGGCCCAGGCCGGTTTTTTTGTGCCTTGCCCGTCCACCAGCTAGCAAAACCCGCCTTCTTTACGCCGATTTTACGCCAGCCAAATCGGGCTTTATGGCGCCTTTACGCCCGTTCTACATACCCTTTCAGCGTCAATGAGACCTATGGGATCGACACGGATATGCATCGATCCCTGACGCTAATTACCTCAACGGAGTCGTTATGAATTGGCTATATCTGCTGCTGGTCCTTGCCCTCGCGGGTTATCTGCTGCGCGCCCTCGCGCGCCCCCATGAGTGAGGAACCGGATATGTGGCAAGAGATCATCTATCCCGTCGCGTTCGTGCTGCTGGTGCTGCTGCCGGCGCCTCTGCTTGGCAACTACCTGTATCGGGTATTTGAAGGCAAGAGTCGCTGGCTGGCCCCGCTTGAGCGCGCCACCCTGGCCTGCTGCGGCACGGACGGGCGCGAGCAGGACTGGAAGTCCTACGCCCTCAGCCTGCTGGCCTTCAACGGCGCAGGCTTCGGCCTGCTGTTCCTGATCCTGATGGCGCAGGGGCTATTGCCCCTCAACCCGCAGCAGCTGCCCGGGCTGAACTGGCAACTCGCCTTCAACACCGCGGTCAGCTTCATGACCAACACCAACTGGCAGGCCTACTCCGGCGAAGCCAGCCTCTCCTACTTCAGCCAGATGGTGGGGCTCACCACCCAGAACTTCGTCTCCGCCGCCACCGGCGCCGCCGTCGCCATCGCCCTGTTTCGCGGCATCGCCCGCCAGCAGACCACCCACCTTGGCAACTTCTGGCAGGATCTGGTGCGCTTCTGCCTCTACGTGCTGCTGCCGATGGCGCTGATCCTGGCGCTGCTGCTGGTATGGCAGGGGGTGCCCCAGAGCCTGTCGGCCTACCTGCCGTTCCACGCCCTGGAAGGTCAGGAGCAGCTGCTGCCGCTCGGCCCGGCCGCCTCCCAGATCGCCATCAAGCAGCTCGGCTCCAACGGCGGCGGCTTCTTCGGCATCAACTCGGCCCATCCGTTCGAGAACCCGACCGCCCTCTCCAACTGGCTGGAGATGGTCGCCCTGCTGACGCTGGCCGCCGCCATGGTCTGTACCCTGGGGCGCTACGTGAAGGATCTGGCCCACAGCCGCGCCATCCTCATCGCCATGACCACCATGCTGGTGCTGGGGCTCTGCCTCGCCATCGGCCAGGAGCTGAAGCCGGATCCCGCCCTCGCCCACCTCACCAGCGAAGCCGGCAACTGGGAAGGCAAAGAGAGCCGCTTCGGCCCCGTGCTCTCCAGCATCTGGGAAGTGGCCACCACCGCCGCTTCCAACGGCTCGGTCAACGCCATGCACGACAGCTTCGCCCCCCTCGCCGGCATGGTCGCCATGATCAACATGCTGCTGGGTGAAGTGGTGTTCGGCGGCGTCGGTGCCGGCATCTACGGCATGATGCTGTTCGTGCTGCTGACCGTGTTCCTGTGCGGCCTGATGGTGGGGCGTACCCCCACCTATCTGGGCAAGCGGCTCGGCATCACCGAGATGAAGTGGGTGGTCGCCAGCATGCTGGTGATGCCGGTCGGGGTATTGGTGATCGGCGGCATTACCCTGCTGATGCCGAACTCCGCCACCGTCATCGGTCACGACGGCCCCCACGGTCTGTCACGGCTGATCTATGCCTACGCTTCGGCCGCCGGCAACAACGGCTCCGCCTTCGCCGGCTTTGCCGCCGCCGACAGCTGGCAGTGCATCGCCATCGGGCTGGCCATGCTGCTCGGCCGCTTCGGCTACATCATTCCGGTACTGGCCATCGCCGGCCAGCTGGCCCGCGCACCACGCCAGGAGACGAGCGAAGGGGACTTCCCCGTTAGCGGCCCGCTCTTCATCACCCTGCTGATCGTCACCGTGCTGCTGATGGGGGGTCTCTCCTTCCTGCCGGTGCTGGCGTTGGGCCCGGTGGCGGAACACCTGAGCCTGCTGGGAGGTGCCTTCTGATGCTGCACACCCGATTGATCTGCGTGACCAACTATTCGATGCAGGGAGCTTTCCAATGAGCAAGTCCGCTTCAATGAGCACCGACACCCTCAAGGTGAAGGGCAAGAAACAGAAATCACAGATCCTGCAGGCCATGGTGGAAGCCCTCTATCGCTTCAACCCCAGGGCGCTGTTTGGCAGCCCCATCCTGTTCACCCTCTGGCTGGCGGCCGTGATGGCGACCCTGGAGTCGCTGCTGGGGCAACCGCTCTCCGGCGTCGCTCCTTCGCTGGCCTGGCAACTGACCGCCTGGCTCTGGCTCACCCTCTGGTTTGCCAACTTCGCCGAGACCCTGGCAGAGGGGCGCGGCAAGGCGCGGGCCGACAGCCTGAAGGCCGGCATGAGCCAGCTCAAGGCACGTCGAGTCACCAGCCCGCAGGATGACAAGGGCGAGTGGGTACCGGCCACCAGCCTGCTCAAGGGCGATCTGGTGCTGGTGCGCAGCGGCGAGATGATCCCGGCCGACGGCGAAGTGGTCGCCGGCATCGCCTCGGTCAACGAGGCGGCCATCACCGGCGAATCCGCCCCCGTCATCCGCGAGTCGGGCACCGACCGCAGCGGCGTGACCGGCAACACCACCGTCGTCTCCGACCAGATCTGGGTGCACATCAGCAACAACCCGGGCGAAAGCACGCTGGATCGCATGATTGCCCTGGTGGAAGGAGCCAAGCGGCAGAAGACCCCCAACGAGATGGCGCTGGACGCCCTGCTGGTGGGGCTGACCCTGATCTTCCTGCTGGTAGTGGCCACCCTGCCCTGGTTCCTCGACTACAACGGCACCCAGGTGCCCCGGCTCTATCTGCTGGCGCTGTTCATCACCCTGATCCCGACCACCATCGGCGGTCTGCTCTCCGCCATCGGCATCGCCGGCATGGACCGGCTGGTGAAGCTCAACGTGATCGCCAAGTCGGGCCGGGCGGTGGAAGCCGCCGGCGACGTGCGCACCCTGCTGCTGGACAAGACCGGCACCATCACTTTCGGCAACCGGATGGCGGACGAGCTGATCCCGGCCCCCGGCGTGGACCCCTCCCTGCTGGCCCAAGCCGCCATGCTGGCCTCGCTCGGTGACAACACGCCGGAAGGCAAATCCATCCTGACCCTGGCGGGCAAGAGCCACACCAAGCCGAGCCAGCTGGAGAGCGACATCCTCATCCCCTTCAGCGCCGAGACCCGGCTGAGCGGGCTGGATCGCAACGGCCATCACTATCGCAAGGGGGCGGTGGACGCGGTGCTGCGCTACCTCTCGCTCGATCGCAAGGCGGTGCCCGAGCTCATCCTCAAATCGGTGGACAACATCGCCCGCCAGGGCGGTACCCCGCTGCTGGTCTGCACCCACGAGAAGCTGCTGGGGGTAGTGTTCCTCAAGGACATCATCAAGCCGGGCATCAAGGCCCGCTTCCAGATCTTGCGCCACATGGGGATCCGCACCGTGATGATCACCGGTGACAACCCGCTGACCGCCGCCGCTATCGCCGCCGAGGCCGGGGTGGATGACTTCATCGCCGAGGCGACGCCGGAGAAGAAGCTGGCCTACATCCGTCAGGAGCAGGCCGACGGCCGGCTGGTCGCCATGTGCGGGGACGGCGCCAACGACGCACCGGCGCTGGCCCAGGCCGACGTGGGCCTGGCCATGAACGAGGGGACCCAAGCCGCCAAGGAGGCGGGCAACCTGGTGGATCTCGACTCCAACCCCACCAAGCTGCTTGACGTGGTGCTGGTGGGCAAGCAGCTGCTGGTGACCCGTGGCGCCCTGACCACCTTCTCCATCGCCAACGACGTGGCCAAGTACTTCGCCATCCTGCCGGCCCTGTTCATCGCCGCCTATCCGCAGCTGGGGGTGCTGAACCTGATGCAGCTAGGCAGCCCGGAAAGCGCCATCCTGTCGGCCATCATCTTCAACGCCCTGATCATCGTCGCGCTGGTGCCGCTGGCCCTGCGCGGGGTCAGCCTGCAGGGCTCGGCCGCCAGCCTGCTGCGCCGCAACCTGCTGATCTACGGCGTCGGCGGCCTGATAGTGCCCTTCATAGGCATCAAGCTGATCGACCTGGTCATCACCGGCCTGGGGCTGGTGTAACGGCATCACCGGATGCGGGACAGACCCGCATCCACCCAACGCATTTGGAGCAAGAAAATCATGATAGCAATCAGAACCCTGCTGACCCTGACCCTGCTGCTGGGGGTAGCGTATCCGCTGGCCGTCACCGGGCTGGCCCAGCTGCTCTTCCCCTGGCAGGCCAACGGCAGCCTGCTCACCAACGCCAAACAGCAGGTGGTCGGCAGCGCCCTGCTGGCACAGAAGTTCGAGCGGGCCGACTACTTCCACTCCCGCCCCTCCGCCAGCGACTTCGCCACCATAGGCGGAGGTGCCAGCAACCTGGGGATGAGCTCGCCGCTGCGGGCCGAGTTTGCCGCCGCGGCGGCCAGGGCGCAGCCAGAAGCCAGGGTCCCCGCCCTGCTGACCCGCTCCGCCTCCGGCCTCGATCCCCATCTGCCGATCGATGCAGCCCTGGCTCAGGTAGCGCGGGTCGCCGGGCAACGGGGGCTGGATCCCGTTCAGTTGACGGAGCAGGTCAAGTCGGCGGCACAAGCTGGTATCCTTGGCCCGCAGGTGGTCAACATTCTCCAGTTGAACCTGCAACTCGATCATCAAAAGGGCGCCTGAGGGCGCTCCTTGCCGTTCGGGACAGGCTCCCTTTCGACAACGGGGACAAGCATGAGCAATGAGGTCACGGCCGCGGTTCGGCCGATGCAACGGGAGCACGGGGATGCGTGATGAAGTGAGGGCAGACGCCCTGCTGGCGAGTCTGGAGCAGGAGCACAGGGGCAAGCTGAAGGTGTTTCTCGGCGCGGCCCCCGGCGTCGGTAAGACCTACGCCATGCTGCAGGCGGTGCGGGAGCAGGCCAGAGAGGGTGTCGACATCCTGATCGGGGTGGTGGAGACCCACGGCCGCCAGGAGACCCTGGCCCTGCTCGACAAGCTCGCCATCCTGCCGCGCACACTGCACCTGCACCGCCAGCAGCGGCTGGAGGAGATGGATCTGGACGGCCTGCTGGCGCGTAAGCCCGCCATCGCCGTGGTGGACGAGCTGGCCCACAGCAACGCCCCCGGCAGCCGCCACGAGAAGCGCTGGCAGGATGTAGAGGAGCTGCTGGGCGCCGGCATCGACGTCTACACCACCCTCAACGTGCAGCACCTGGAGAGCCTCAACGATCTGGTGTGGCAGCTGACCGGGGTCAGGGTCAAGGAGACCCTGCCGGATCAGGTGCTGCTGGAGGCCGACAGCCTGGTGCTGATCGACCTCCCCCCCAAGGAGCTGCTCGGCCGCCTCAAGGAGGGCAAGGTCTATGTGCCCCACCAGGCCAAGGCCGCCCTGCAATCCTTCTTCTCCCTCAACAACCTGACCGCCCTGCGGGAGCTGGCGATGCAGACCGCCGCCAGCCACGTGGAGGGGGATCTGCAGTTGCAGTGGCAGGCCGCCGGCAAGACCACACTGCCGCTGCGGGGCAAGCTGATGGTCTGCATCGGGGATGAGCACGGCGCCGCCCTGGTGCGTTACGGCCACCGCTTCGCCCAGCGCAGGCAACTGCCCTGGCTGGTGGTGCACATCGACAGCAAGGGGCAACGCTCCCCCGAGCTGGAGCAGGCGCTGGCCCTCGCCTCCCAACTGGGGGCCAGGGTGCTGACCCTCTCCAGCCCGGCCGTGGCCGATGCCCTGCTGGAAACCGCCGAACAGCAGCAGGTCTCCCAATTGCTGCTCGGCAAATCCCGCAACCCGCCCTGGCGTCGATCCCTGGTACAGCACCTGCTCAAACAGGCGCAGGGATTCGAGATCACGCTGGTGGATACCGAGAAGCGCAAGCCCGGCCTGACCCTACCTACGGCAGGCCCGGGTGAGCTTCGCCAGAGCCTGCTGGCGGTGGCCATCATGGGGGGGACCTCGGCCGTGGTCTGGGCCCTCTCCCACTGGCTGCCCCCCGCCTCCCTGCCCATGCTGTTCGTGCTGGGGGTGCTGGCCACCGCGCTCACCACCAGCCTGGTCCCCGCCATCCTGGCCGCCGTGCTGGGCTTCGTCGGCCACAATCTGCTGTTCACCTTCCCCTACTTCTCCCTGAGCGTGGCCAGCCACAGCGACCTGCTCACCCTGTTCGTGCTGCTCATCGTCGGCATCGCGGCCGGGCGCCTCGCCTCCCGCCAGCGTCAGCAACTGGTCAGTCTGCGCGAGACCCAGCAGCTCGGTAACGCCCTGCTCTCCCTGAGCCAGGGGCTGGCCACCGCCAGCAGCCCGGTGGACGTGCTGAGACAGGGAACCCAGGCCATCGCCCTCGCCCTTGGGCAGCCCGTGTTCGCGCTCGATGGGGATTACCAGTACCGGGCCGGTGACACCCAGACCGGGCCGGGCCAGACAGACAAGGCCGCCATTGACTGGTGCCTGGCCCAGAAACAGAGTGCCGGTGCCCATACCGCCACCCTCAACGCCGCCGAGGCCCAGTATCATCACCTCGGCGATGACCTGGTGCTGGGCATCCGGCTGGCCAGCCCGCTCACCTCCGCCGCCGAGCACCAGCTGCAGGCCCTGCTCACCGATATCCGCGCCGCCCTGGCGCGGATCGATCTCAACGAGCGGCTGGCCGACAGCCAGTTGCAGGCGGAGACCGACCGGATGCGCGCGGCCCTGCTCTCCTCGGTCTCCCACGACCTGAAGACGCCGCTGGCCACCATCATGGGGGCCGGCAGCACCCTGCTGGAATACGGGGACCGGATAAGTGCGGAGGACCGCATCGAACTGCTGCACTCGGTGCAGGACGAGGCGCGCCGCCTGCACGGCTATGTGCAGAACCTGCTGGACATGACCCGCATCGGTTCACCGGATTTCCAGCTGAAACGGGATTGGGTCGACCTGGCGGACCTGGTGGAAAGCGCCCGCCGCCGGCTCGACTCCTCCTGGCGCCAGCACAAGCTGCTGGTGCACTTCGATCAGCAGATCCCCCGGCTCTATGTGCACGGCGCCCTGATCGAGCAGGTGCTGGTCAACATACTCGACAACGCCTCCCGCTACTCACCGGCCGGCACCCCCATCGAGTTCAAGGTGATGCTGGCGGACCCCGACCTCATCATCGACATCATCGATATCGGGGTCGGCATCGCCGAGTCGGATCGGGACAAGATCTTCAATCTGTTCTACACCCAGCCGGTCGGTGACTGCGGCAGCCGCGGCACCGGGCTTGGCCTCGCCATTTCCCGCGCTATGATAGAGGTCCACGGCGGCCGCATCTGGGCATTCGCCGGCCCCAACGGCAACGGCACCTGCATGCGCATCTCCCTGCCGCTGGCCCTCAACGCACCGGCGGCCTGATGGTCGCCGCCCTTTTCAATCAGCAAACGGGAGGCTGAATGGCTCACATACTGGTCATCGACGACGAGGCGGCCATCCGCCGTTTTTTGCGGATCAGCCTGATCGCCGAAGGACATCAGGTGAGTGAGGCGGTCGGCGTCACCGAGGGGATGGCGCAGTATCGCCACCTCAACCCCGACCTGGTGATCCTGGATCTGGGCCTGCCGGACGGTGATGGCATGCAGATCCTGCACGCCATCCGCGAACATCACGCCAATCCCGTGCTGGTGCTCTCGGCGCGGGACTCGGAGCAGGAGAAGGTGCGGTTGCTGGATGCGGGGGCCAACGACTACATGAGCAAGCCGTTCGGCGTCGGGGAGATGATGGCCCGTATCCGGGTGCTGCTGCGCCAGCGAGTCGGTGCCACCAGCGGCGAGTGTCGACACTTCCCCCACTGTGGCCTGACCCTGGATAGCAACAGCCACAAGGTGACCCTGCAGGGCGAGGAGATCCCCCTCTCCCGCAAGGAGTTCGCCCTGTTGCAGGCGCTGGTGTGCCACCCCGGCAAGCTGGTGCAACAGACCCAGCTGCTCATCGACATCTGGGGACCGAGCCACAAGGAAGATACCCACTACCTGCGCATCGTCATCGCCAGCCTGCGCAAGAAGCTGGGAGATAACCCCCAGCAACCCACCCTGATCGAAACTGAAGCCGGCATCGGCTACCGCTTTATCGGCAGCTGATGTTTCACGTGGAACGACGCCAACCGCAGCAAAATGCCAGCAGACCGCACCCCCCGAGCAGCAGCCCGAGATCCTGCAAGCTGGCGGCAACCGCCAATCCCAGGCTGAGCAACAGGTAGTAACCGAGCCCGAACAGGGCCCCGGCACTGCCCGCCACCTCCCGATAGGCCAGCAGTGCCTGGCTCAGCACATTGGGGATAGCCAGCCCGAACGCGACCACCACTCCCGTCATGGGCAGCAGAAACCAGAGCGATGCCTGACTGGCCCACACCAGCCAACCCGAACCCGACGCCAGCACGGCGGCGAGCCGTATTAACGAGGCAGGCGTCCAGCCACGGCCCAACAGATGCTTGTTGAGCAGGCTGCCCACCAAGGTCGCCAGCGCCAACACGATGCCGGAGTAACCAAACTCGCCCGCGCTCAACCCCAGACTGGCAAACAGAAACGGCGCCAGGCTGTAGTAGCCGAACAGCATGGTGTTGAACAAGGCGACCAGGGCGGCGCTGCGCCACAAGGCTGCATCACGCACCATCCGGCAGGCCAGCGGCCAGAGTGCGACCCTCTGGGTGATGGCCGGGCGGGTTTCCGGCAGTTGCCAGCAAGCCATCAGCAACAAGCCGATTGCCAGCGCCAGCAGGACGCCGAATACCCCGAGATAACCCAAGCCATCAGCCAGCAGGCCACCGCTCACCAGCCCCAGCACAGGACTCAGGGAGAGCGCGATGCCCATCACCGAAAAGACCCGCGCCAGATCGCTGTACTGATAGCTGTCGCGCAGCATGGTCTGGGTCACCACGGAACCCACGGCGGCGCCGAAGGCCGCGATGACCCGGGCCAGCAGCAGGGTTTCAAATTGAGTGGCCAGCAACGCCAGCAGGGTGCCGGCGCCATAGGTCAGCAACCCCGCCAGCATGGCGGGACGCCGCCCGATGAGATCGCACAACCTGCCCCAGCAGACCACGCCCGCCGCAAACGCCAGAAAATAGACCGACAGGGTCTGGGACGCCTGCCCCTCGCTCACCCGAAACTCAGTGGCGATATGGGTCAGCACCGGGCTGTAGATGGTCTCCACCATCTGGGGAAACATCATCAATCCGACCACCAGCCAGCGCGGTGGCAACCTGTTGTTCATGACACACCTCCTTCACAAGAGGTCGCCATTCTAGAGAGGGATAACATGTCCGATTACAATAAGGCGGACTATAAACAGCAAGAATCGGACACATGGCCTTTATTCTTCCCGATCACCCCTTTGATCCGGACCAGCACGATGGCAGCGCCATCGGTATTGCCGCCGCCCTCGGCTGGCACGACTCCGGCCGCCATCAGCACCAGCGCCACCAGCTGCTGTTCGCCCAGGCAGGCTGCATGACCATAGAGCTGGACGATCAGGTCTGCCTGCTGCCGCCGACGCGAGCGGCCTGGTTGCCAGCAGGCCTGCCCCATCGGGTGTTGATGCGCGGGGTAGTGGCCTATCGCTCCCTCTACTTCCAGCCGGAGCCCGCGTTGCCAAACGAGATGGCGGTGCTGGCGGTCAACCCGCTGCTGCGGGAGATCATCGAACGGATGGCGCTCTGGCCCTGGGACAAGCCAGCGGCGGAGCAGCATTGCACGCTGGCGCTGTTGCAGGAAGAGCTGGCGCAAGCGCCGCGGGAATCCTGGCAGTTGCCGCTGCCGTCAGACGGGCGTCTGATCGGCTGGCTGCAGGAGATAAAGCGGGGTGACACCCTGCCCGATCGGCTCAACCGGCTGGCCGAGCGGGTGGGTGCCAGCGACAAGACCATAGGCCGCATCTTCATGCGGGAGACCGGTATGAGCTACCAGGCCTGGCGCCAGCAGTGGCGACTGCTTCGGGCCATGGAACTGCTGGCCGAAGCCGAGCCCATCAGCCGGGTGGCCGCTGCGCTGGAGTTCGCCAGCGACAGCGCCTTCATCGCCTTCTTCAGGCAGCACACAGGGCAGACCCCCTTGCGCTACCTCAACTCTCGGGATGAGTCGCATCGGCCGAACTCGCCTCCACCACCAGGGTCTCCAGGGCCAGCGGCTTGAGGTTTTGAATGGCCTCTGCCACCACGTCATGGGAAGCCTGCTGCTGCAAGGCCAGCATCTCCTGTTGCAGGGCGGCGCTGTCCAGCTCGGGTCTGGGGTTCTCGGTGGCCATGGCATTCAGGCTCAGGCTGCTGGCAATCAGGGTAGCGATCAGGATCTTCATCTGGTGTGCTCCGGTGTGGTTGAGATGACCAGATAGCTATTCCAATAGTTGTGCCAGATTTATAACAGCATGATTTTATTGATATAAATAATTTTTTGATCCTACCACCCCTCTTCCTGAATCGAATATTGGTTATTTTAAAACCTATAAATGGTTTTTTTTACCACCTCCATCATGGCAACCCTGTTCCACGTGAAACGCCCCGTTTTTTTGATCGACACCCGCTTTTGAAGTGAGCTATGGTGCTAGCTCCCCCCTTAACTGACTCTGGATTTGCCACCGAATGGAATTCTCCTTGTTCGGCGAGAAGTTCACTCGCCACGCCGGTATTACCCAACTCATGGACGACCTCAATCAAGGGCTGCTGAATCCCGACGCCATCATGCTGGGAGGCGGCAATCCGGCCCCCATCCCCGCCATGCTGGAACGCTTTCAGGCCGAGGCCAATACCCTGCTCGACAACGGCGAACTGATCAAGGCCATGGCCAACTACGATGGCCCCCAGGGCAAGGACAGGTTCACCAGGGCGCTGGCCGCCCTGCTCAGCAAGGAGCTGGGCTGGGAGATCTCCGCCCGCAACATCGCCCTGACCAACGGCAGCCAGAACGCCTTCTTCTATCTGTTCAACCTGCTGGCCGGCGAATTCGCCGACGGTCGCAAGAAGAAGGTGCTGTTCCCCCTGGCCCCCGAATACATCGGCTATGCCGACTCGGCCCTCTCGGACGATCATTTCGTCGCCTACAAGCCCACCATCGAGAAACTGCCCGACGGCCAGTTCAAATACCACGTGGATTTCGAAAGCCTGCAGGTGGGCGACGACATCGGGGTGATCTGTGTCTCCCGGCCGACCAACCCCACCGGCAACGTGCTCACCGACGAGGAGATCGAGCACCTCGATCAGATCGCCCGTGACAAGGGGATCCCGCTGCTCATCGACAATGCCTACGGCGTGCCCTTCCCCGGCATCATCTTCAGCGACGCCAAGCCGTTCTGGAACGCCAACACCATCCTCTGCATGAGCCTCTCCAAGCTCGGCCTGCCTGGCACCCGTTGCGGCATCGTCATCGCCGACGAGAAGATCATCCGGGCCATCACCAACCTGAGCGGCATCATCAATCTGGCACCGGGCAGCCTGGGTCCGGCCATCACCATTCCGATGATCGAGAGCGGAGACATCATCACCCTGAGCGAACAGGTGGTGAAACCCTTCTACCAGCACAAAGCCACCTTCGCGGTCCAGCTGCTGCGCGAGGCCATTCCGGATCCGCGCTTCCACATCCACAAGCCGGAGGGTGCCCTCTTCCTCTGGCTCTGGTTCGAAGACCTGCCGATCCACTGCCAGGAGCTGTATGAGCGACTGAAGGCGAAGAACCTGCTGATCGTGCCCGGCCACTACTTCTTCCCCGGCATCGACGACCCCGAGTGGCGCCACAGCCAGGAGTGCATCCGCCTCAACTATGCCCAGAGCGAAGATCTGGTGCGTCGTGGCATCGCCATCCTGGCCGACGAGATCAACGCCCTCTACGCCGGTTGATTCCCCCTTCGGCATGAAAAAAGAGGCCTGCAGATGCAGGCCTCTTTTCTATCAGGTGGTCAGCGATTTTGTTTAACCGGGCAGTGCCAGCTGATCGGGTTTGCCGATGGGGATGGCGCGGGGCTTGAGCGCTTCCGGCAGCTCCCGGGCCAGCTCTATGGTCAGCAGGCCGTGCTCCAGCCTGGCCCCCTGCACTTCCACGTGCTGGCTCAGCTTGAAGGCGAGCTCGAAGTCCCGCTCGGCGATCCCCTGATGGAGGAACTGGCGCTCGCCCATGGTGGCGACCTTGCGCCCCTTCACCTTGAGGGTACCGTTTTCGGTCTCCAGCTCCAGCTCATTGCGATCGAAACCGGCCACGGCAACCGTGATGAGGTAGCTGTCGTGATCCCGCTTCTCGATGTTGTACGGGGGGTAGGCCGAGGTCTTCTGATCGAACAGGCCTTCCAGCTCGCGGGCCATCCGCTCGAAGCCGACGGCATTGGAATAGAGATGAGAAAAATCGAGGTTACGCATGATCCTATCCTTCTATAAAGCAACAGGGTTTACTCTCCACGGGCCCGCCATCGGCACCCGGGAAACATCAGCAATGCAACGAGGTCAGGCTGTCAGCCGTTGATCTCGATCTTGCGGGGCTTCATCGCCTCGGGCACTTCGCGCACCAGGTCGATGTGCAGCAGACCGTTCTTCAGGTCGGCCCCCTTCACCCGCACATAGTCGGCCAGCTGGAAGCGACGCTCGAAGCCGCGTTCGGCAATGCCTTGGTAGAGGTAGTTGCGCTCGGTGTCGGCCTGCTTGCTGCCCTTCACCGTCAGCAGATTTTCCTGGAAGCTCAGCTCCAGCTCTTCCTGGGTAAAGCCCGCCACCGCCATGCTGATGCGGTAGTCGCTGTCACCCAGCTGCTCGATGTTGTAGGGGGGATATCCGGCATTGCCATTGCTGGCGGCAGATTCGATGAGAGTGGCCAGACGATCGAAACCGATGGCAGAACGATAGAGCGGAGAAAAGTCGATAGAACGCATAGTATTACCCTCTTGTGAGCGATAACGGATTGTTTGCCCTCCTGATGGACGGGCGCCTGGTCGAAACCTCTGTCGAGCGTTCCGGCCTTGTTATCTATATAGGGGCCAGCATTTGGCTTTCAAGGGGTAAAAACAAAAGAAATGCAGGCCATCAAGAATGGCCCGATTAGATCGATAATAGGCCTGCGGGCCACTCATGATCCGTCCCTCATCCCTCCATACTGGCCGTGTCCCCAACGAGAAACCGGAGCACGCCATGAAGATTACCCAGGTTCGCAACGCCACCCTGCTCATCCACTACGCAGGAACCCGCTTCCTCATCGACCCCATGCTGGCCCCCAAGGGGAGCTACCCCGGCTTCGAAGGCATGGCCAACAGCCATCTTCGCAACCCCCTGGTCGAGCTGCCGCTGCCCATGGCGACCCTGCTGGAGGTGGATGCGGTGATTGTCACCCATGACCATCTGGATCACTGGGACGATGTCGCGAAAGCGAAGATCCCCAGGCACCTTCCCCTGTTCGTGCAGCATCAGAAAGATGCCGACACCATGAGGGGATGCGGCTTCGAGGATGTGCGCCTGCTGGGCGAGGTCGGCGAGTTCGCCGGCATCCGCCTGCAACAGACGGAAGGCCGGCACGGCAGCGATAGCATCATGGCCCTGCTGGGGGATCGCCTTGGCGAGGTCAGCGGAGTGGTCTTCTCCCATCCCGCCGAAAAGACCCTCTATCTGGCCGGCGACACCGTCTGGAATGCCCAGGTTGAACAAGCGCTGCACAGGCACCAACCCGAGGTTGTCGTCCTCAACTGCGGCGATGCCCAGGTGACGGGTCTGGGCGCCATCATCATGGGCAAGGAGGATGTGGCCGCCGTCTATCAGGCCGCCCCGCAGGCCACCCTGATCGCCAGCCACATGGAGGCGGTCAATCATGCCCTGCTGTCCCGGCGGGAGCTGCGCGACTACCTGGACAGCCAGGGGATGGCCGCCCGGGTACGGGTGCCCGAGGATGGCGACACCATGGTGCTCTGAGCGAGAGGCCGGGCACCACATGGCTCTTCGGCTTTCTGTTGCTGCCCCGTATGATGGGGATCCGAGTGCAAAGGAGTCTTCAACCATGCCCCGTCCTCTCATCGTCGCCGTCATCACCTTCGATCACTTCAGCCCCTTTCACTGCTCGGTGCCCTGCCTCATCTTTGGCGACAAGATGATGCCGGGCCAGTCGTTGTTCGAGCTGAGACTCTGCGCCGGGGATGACACGCGGCAACCCGCCTCCTCCCAGGGCTTTCGCATGGAGGCCGACTATGGCCTGGAGGGTCTGCTGGAGGCGGATATCATCATCATCCCCTTCTGGCGCGATCCGGCCGAGCGCCCCGCCCAAGCCTTGCTCGATGCCCTGGTTGCCGCCCGGATCAGGGGAGCCCAGATCGTGGGGCTCTGTCTCGGCACCTATGTGCTGGCCTATGCCGGCCTGCTGGACGGGCGCGGTGCCGCCACCCACTGGGAATTTGAACAGGAGTTCGTCCAGCGCTTCCCCCGGGTGCGGCTCGATACCAATGCCCTCTACGTCGACGACGACGGGCTCATCACCTCGGCTGGCACCGCCGCCAGCCTGGACTGCTGCCTCTATCTGGTGCGCCAGCATCACGGCAGCCAGATTGCCAACAAGCTGGCCAGGCGGCTGGTGGTGCCTCCCCACCGGGAGGGTGGCCAGGCCCAGTTCATCGAGCAGCCGGTGCCCGCCACCACCCGGGATGCCAGGATCAACCAGCTGTTCGATCACCTGCGCCTGCACCTGGCCGCGCCCCACACCCTGGATAGCCTGGCGGAACATTGCATGATGAGCCGACGCACCTTTAGCCGCCGCTTCCAGCTCGCCACCGGTCTCTCCCTCGGGGAGTGGCTGATGGCGGAGCGCCTGCGCCGCAGCCAGACGCTGCTGGAGTCCTGCTCCCACACCGTGGAACGCATCGCCGAACTGGTGGGGCTCGGGTCTGCCACCATATTGAGCAAGCACTTTCGCGCCCGCTTCGGGGTGTCGCCGCGGGAGTGGCGCCGCACCTTTCGCGGTGACAGAGTCTAGGTCTAGGCCCCTCATGTTTCACGTGGAACGCGCCCTCTTCCTTGCCCCAGAAAACAAAAAGCCGCTCACGAGGAGCGGCTTTTGATGGTTGTCGGACCGTCTATTAGACGTCGAGGTTGGCAACCCGCAGCGCGTTGGTCTCGATGAAGTCGCGACGGGGCTCTACGGCATCCCCCATCAGGGTGGAGAAGAGCTGGTCGGCGCCGACCGCGTCGTCGATGGTGACACGCAGCATGCGACGGGCTTCCGGATCCATGGTGGTTTCCCACAGCTGCTCCGGGTTCATCTCCCCCAGCCCTTTATAGCGCTGGATGTAGATGCCACGCTTGCCTTCGCCCATCAGCCACTCGACCGCTTCAACGAAGCTGGCGACCGGCTTCACCTTCTCACCACGCTTGATGTAACCGCCTTCCTCGATCAGATTGGCGATCTCCTTGCCCAGGGAGACCAGCTGACGGTACTCGGAGGATTGCAGGAAGTCGTAGCTGAGCGGGTATTCGCGGTCGACCCCGTGCTGGCGTACCACGGCGTGGGGCACGAACAGGCTGCGCTCCTCGTCGCGGCGTACCTGCATCTGGTACTGGATGCCGTGGTTGCTCTCGTTGAGCACGGCCTCCATGCTCTGGCACCAGGCCTGCAGATCGCTCTCGCTGGCCAGCAGGGTTTCGTTCAACTCAGGCTGATAGATCAGCTGGGTCAGCACGGCTTCCGGGGCGCGACGGGACATGCGGGTGATCAGGTGAGTCACGGAGCGATGCTGGTTGACCAGACGCTCCAGCGCCTCGCCACCGATGGCCGGGGCAGATTCGTTGACGTGCAGGGTCGCACCGTCCAGCGCCATGGCGGTCTGGTACTGCAACAATGCGTCTTCGTCTTTCAGGTACTGCTCCTGCTTGCCCTTCTTCACCTTGTAGAGCGGCGGCTGGGCGATGAAGACATAGCCACGCTCGATGATTTCCGGCATCTGACGATAGAAGAAGGTCAGCAGCAGGGTACGGATGTGCGCACCATCGACGTCCGCATCGGTCATGATGATGATGTTGTGATAGCGCAGCTTGTCCGGGTTGTACTCGTCGCGACCGATGCCACAGCCCAGAGCGGTGATCAGGGTGCCCACCTCCTGGGAGGAGATCATCTTGTCGAAACGGGCCTTCTCCACGTTCAGGATCTTGCCCTTGAGGGGCAGGATGGCCTGGTTCTTCCGGTTGCGACCCTGCTTGGCGGAGCCGCCAGCAGAGTCCCCTTCCACGATGTAGAGTTCGGAGAGCGCCGGGTCTTTCTCCTGACAGTCCGCCAGCTTGCCGGGCAGACCGGCGATATCCAGCGCGCCCTTGCGGCGAGTCAGTTCGCGGGCCTTGCGGGCCGCTTCGCGGGCACGGGCCGCATCGATGATCTTGTTGACCACGATCTTGGCGTCGCCCGGGTTCTCCAGCAGGAAGTCTGCCAGCTTCTCGCCCATCGCCTGTTCCACGGCGGTCTTCACCTCGGACGAGACCAGCTTGTCCTTGGTCTGGGAGGAGAACTTGGGGTCAGGCACCTTGACGGAGATAACGGCAATCAGACCTTCACGGACATCGTCACCACTGGCGGCGGACTTGGCCTTCTTGCTGTAGTCCTCCTTGTCCATGTAGTTGTTCAGCGTCCGGGTCAACGCGGTACGGAAGCCCACCAGGTGGGTACCGCCATCCCGCTGCGGAATGTTGTTGGTGAAGCAGTAGACCCCTTCCTGATAGGCGTCGTTCCACTGCATGGCGACTTCGACACCGATGCCGTCCTGCTCTGTGGTGAAGTGGAACACCTTGGGGTGAATCGGGGTCTTGTTCTGGTTCAGGTACTCGACGAAGGCCTTGATGCCCCCTTCGTAGCAGAAGTGCGCCTCGCGGCCGTCACGCTCGTCCATCAGACGGATGGAGACGCCGGAGTTGAGGAAGGAGAGCTCGCGCAGACGCTTGGCCAGGATCTCGTAATGGAACAGGGTGTCGCTGAAGATGGTCGGGCTCGGCCAGAAGCGGACTTCGGTCCCGGTGCCGGTGCTGTCACCAATCTGCTTGAGGGGTGCCTGCGGCTCGCCCAGGTGATAGGTCTGCTCGTAGACATGACCGTTGCGGCGGATGGTCAGCAGCAGCTTGTCGGAAAGCGCGTTCACCACGGAAACGCCCACACCGTGCAGACCGCCGGACACCTTGTAGGAGTTGTCATCGAATTTGCCGCCGGCGTGCAGCACGGTCATGATGACTTCGGCGGCGGAGCGGCCCTCTTCCGGGTGGATGTCCACCGGAATGCCGCGACCGTTGTCGCGCACGGAGACGGAGCCGTCGGAATGGATCTTGACCTGGATATCGGAGCAGTAGCCAGCCAGAGCCTCGTCGATGGAGTTGTCGACGACCTCGAACACCATGTGGTGCAGGCCCGATCCATCGTCCGTATCGCCGATATACATCCCCGGGCGCTTGCGGACCGCATCCAGGCCCTTGAGCACCTTGATATTCGAGGAGTCGTAAGTATTTTCACTCATAGCTTACTCTCTGCCTTCTCTAACGTTTCGGAGATCTTGCCTTGTTCCACGTGGAACAGCTTGCAGTCACTCGCATCCATCATGTCTGCGAGCTGACCGGTATCGATGGCGGTGATGAACACCTGGGACGCGCACTGCTTCAGCCTTGCGGCCAGCAGACGACGTTTGTCGACATCCAGTTCAGAGGCAAAATCATCAATTAAAAAAATACAGCCGCGGCTGCTATGTTGATTCAAATAGAGCCCTTGAGCCAGCCGCATGGCACAGACCAGCAACTTCAGCTGACCCCTGGACAAAACATCCTGCGCGGGGACGCCGTTCGCCTTGAGCCGCACGTCCGCCTTCTGCGGACCGACCCCAGTGTACCCCAGCGAACGATCCCGTTCGAACCCCGCCTCCAGCAATGCATCGAGGGGAGTGTCTTTTTCCCAGCCTCGATAGAATCCAAGACTGATATCGAACTCCGGCAGAAAATCTGCCGTCATCTCCTTGATCAGGGGCGTAATGGCCTGACAATAACTGGCGCGAAACCCCGCCAGCTCGCCGCCCAGTCGCACCAGCTCCTGATCCCAGAACGCCAGTTGACGATACTGGGTGCTCTGGCGCAGCAAGGCATTGCGCTGCTTCAGCAGCCGACGCACCCGCCCCCAGAGGGAGAAGAAGGTCGGCTCCTGATGGAAAACACCCCAGTCGAGCCAGGCCCGGCGAGCCTGGGGCCCACCGGTCAGCAGGCTGAAACCATCCGGGTGGATCAACTGTACCGGCAACAGCTCCGCCAGATCGGCCAGGCGCTGGGCCTGGGCACCGGCGATCTTGAGCTGGGTTTCGCCCCCCTTGTCCTTGGCAAGCCCGATGGGCACCTGACGCCCCTCCAGCTCGCACTGGGCAAACAGGGTAAAGGCCCGCTCGCCCTGGCGGATGACCCGCCCGGTCAAATGGGTACGAAACGAGCGGCCGAGACCAAGGTAATGAATGGCTTCCAGCACGCTGGTCTTGCCGCTGCCGTTGCTCCCGACCAGGATATTGAGGCCGGGAGACAGCGCGAGACTGGCGTGCTGAATGTTGCGAAAGTCGCTGAGCTGGAGTTTGACCAGGGACACGACTAGATCCGCATCGGCATCACCACGTACTGGGCATCTTGGTTCTCAAAATCCTCAATAATGGCGCTGCTGATGGAATCGCTCAGGCTGATCCGGATTTGGTCACATTTTAACGTATTCAACACGTCCAGCACATAGGAGACGTTGAAGCCGATCTCCATCTCGCCAGCGGCGTATTGTACGTCAAGCAGCTCTTCGGCTTCTTCCTGTTCCGGGTTGTTGGCGGTGATGCGCAGCAGGTTTTCCTGCAGATTGAGACGCACCCCACGGAATTTCTCGTTGGAGAGGATGGCGGCACGGGCAAAGGCCTGGCGCAGATCCTCGCGACCGGCGATCAGGGCCTTGTCGCTCCCTCTCGGGATGACGCGGCGCCAGTCCGGGAAACGACCATCCACCAGCTTGGAGGTGAAGATGAAGCCATCCAGGGCGGCGCGCAGGTTGCTGCGGCCCACTTGCAGCCGTACCGGCTTGTCTTCTGCTTCCAGCAGGCGCACCAGCTCCAGCACCCCTTTGCGCGGCAGGATGACCTGATGATCGGGCAACGATTCCCCCACCACCTCGCGGCGGCAGGTGGCCAGCCGGTGACCGTCCGTCGCCACGGTACGCAGGCCATGTCCTTCGCTCTCGAACAGCATGCCGTTCAGGTAGTAGCGCACGTCCTGGCTCGCCATGGAGAACTGGGTCGCGTCGATGAGTTTTTTCAGCTCCAGCTGGCTGATGTCGAACTCGAGCACGGATTCCCAATCCTCGATGTTCGGATATTCGGTCGCCGGCAGGGTCGACAGGTTGAAGCGGGAGCGGCCGGAACGGATGATGAGGCGCTCTCCCTCGGTGCTGAGGCGGATCTCCGCCCCCTCCGGCAGACCGCGACAGATGTCCAGCAACTTGCGCGCCGGCACAGTGGTGCGGCCATCCTGGCTGTCGCTGTTGAGATAGACCTGTCCGATCATCTCCACCTCGAGATCGGTCCCGGTCAGCGACAGCAGGCCATTGCTGACATCGAGCAGGACGTTGCCGAGGATGGGCAGGGTCGGCCGGCCACCCAGGGCACCGGACACCAGTTGCAGGGGACGTAACAGGGCCTCACGGCTAATTTCGAGCTGCATCTGTGCTCTCCGTTGTTATTGGGAGGAAAGGATTCGGATCAGGCTGGAACATGCAATCTGCATCTGTGCACTCCGTTCCGTTATCAGGAAGAAAGGGTACGGATCAGGTTGGAATAGTCTTCCTTGATGTCGTGACTCTCTTCCTTCAGCTGCTCGATCTTGCGGCAGGCATGAAGAACCGTGGTGTGGTCACGGCCACCAAAGGCATCCCCTATCTCAGGCAAGCTGTGGTTGGTCAGCTCCTTGGCCAGCGCCATCGCCAGCTGGCGCGGGCGGGCAACGGAACGGGATCGACGCTTGGAGAGCAGATCCGCCAGCTTGATCTTGTAGTACTCCGCCACCGTCTTCTGGATGTTGTCGATGGTGACCAGCTTCTCCTGCAAGGCCAGGAGATCGCGCAGCGCCTCGCGCACGAAGTCGATGTTGATGGCGCGGCCGGTGAAGTTGGCGTTGGCGATCACCCGGTTGAGGGCGCCTTCCAGTTCACGGACGTTGGAGCGAAGTCGTTTGGCGATGAAGAAGGCCACTTCGTCCGGCAGATGGATCTGGTTCTCGTCCGCCTTGCGCATCAGGATGGCAACCCGGGTCTCCAGCTCGGGCGGCTCGATCGCCACCGTGAGTCCCCAGCCGAAGCGGGACTTGAGACGATCTTCCACCCCGTTGATCTCTTTCGGATAGCGGTCCGAGGTCAGAATGATCTGCTGGTTCCCTTCAAGCAGGGCATTGAAGGTGTGGAAGAACTCCTCCTGGGAGCGCTCCTTGTTGGCGAAGAACTGGATGTCATCGATGAGCAGGGCATCGACGCTACGGTAATAACGCTTGAACTCTTCAATGGCGTTATTCTGCAGCGCCTTCACCATGTCCTGCACGAACCGTTCGGAGTGCATGTAGATGACTTTGGCGTCTTTCTTGCGATCCTTGATGGCATTGCCAACGGCGTGCAACAGGTGGGTCTTGCCCAGGCCGGTGCCGCCATAGAGGAACAGCGGGTTGTAGGCACCACCCGGATTGTCGGCCACCTGACGGGCGGCCGCACGGGCCAGCTGGTTGGACTTACCCTCGACGAAATTCTCGAAGGTATAGTTCACGTTGGTGTTGCTCTTGTGGTTTGGCTCGGGCTTGTTTTCGGCCTTGTTTTCCCAGCTCTTGGGAGAGTTATTCACAGGATCGACACCACGGGCCGGCGCCCTGGCGACCGCGACGGGATGAGGGCGATTGCCGATATCAAAACGCAGGGTAGGCGCATCCGCTCCGCACAGCTCGTTGATGATGCCGTTGACCCGGAGCAGGTACTTGTCGCGTACCCAGTCCAGAACAAAGCGGTTCGGTGCATACAGGGTCAGAGTATTGTCACTCAACTCCGCTTGAAGCGGCCGGATCCACATGCTGAATTCTGCCGAGGGCAACTCATCTTGCAGCCGGTTAAGGCACTGCTGCCATAGCGAAGCAGTCACTCTAGACTCCCGTCAATTGATTAAGTAAAGACCGGCTATTCTACGTTTTTAGTGGCCGGATCTCCAGTTGCTGCCGCACGGATCCAGCAAATAAGATCCTTGACTTTCAAGGATCCAACGCCCCAGGATCCCATTTCATCCCCAAAGTTACCCACAGCCGGATATCGGCAATGTGGACAGAATGGCGTGCTGCAACCATAGTTATTTTATATAACCAAATATCATTTATTTTTTATATTTTATTCCAATAACATCAGCGCCAACCCGTGATTACAACTAAAAATACAGCACTACAGAGAGAGGAATCCCCATGAAATCCACCATCAAACTGATTTCCGGCGCCGCCATTCTGCTGGCCAGCCTGTCCGGCCAGGCCATCGCCCAGGAAACCATCAAGGTCGGCATGTCCGGCAAATATTTCCCGTTCACCTTCGTCAAGCAGGACAAGCTGCAGGGCTTCGAGGTGGACATGTGGAACCAGATCGGTGAGCGCACCGGCTACAAGGTCGAGTTCGTGACCGCCAGCTTCTCCGGCCTGTTCGGCATGCTGGAAACCGGCCGCGTCGACACCATCTCCAACCAGATCACCATCACCGACGAGCGCAAGGCCAAGTACGCCTTCTCCCAGCCCTATGTCTATGACGGTGCTCAGATCGTGGTCCGCAAGGGCAACAACACCATCCACGGCATCAAAGACCTGGAAGGCAAGAAAGTCGCCGTCAACCTGGGCTCCAACTTCGAAGAGCTGCTGCGCAAGAACGACCCCAACAAGAAGATCGATATCCGTACCTATGACTCCGCCTTCGAGCAGGATGTCGCCCTGGGCCGCATCGACGCCTTCGTGATGGACCGCGTCTCCACCGCCCAGCTGATCAAGGAATCCAAGCTGCCGCTGCAACAGGCTGGTGCACCGTTCGAAACCATCGAGAACGCCCTGCCCTTCCTGAAGACCCCGGAAAAGCAGGCCGTGCTGAAAAAGGTTGACGATGCCCTCACCGCCATGCGCAAAGACGGCACCCTGACCAAAATCTCCGAAAAATGGTTCGCAGCGGACATCACCAGCAAATAAATGATGGAATTTGACCTCGAGTACACGCTAGGGCTGTTTCCCATCCTGCTCAAATACCTGGGCACCACGATGGAAATGGCCCTGTGGGGATTCGTATTGGCACTCGTACTGTCGCTGATCCTGGCGATAGTACGGGTGTTTCGCGTTCCCGCACTTCACTGGCTGGCGATGCTGTATATCTCGTTCTTCCGGGGTACACCGCTGCTCGTCCAGCTGTTCCTGCTCTATTACGGGCTGCCGCAGCTCTTCCCCATCTTCGTGGGGATGGATGCCTTTACCGCCGCCATCATCGGCCTGACCCTGCACTTCGCCGCCTACATGGCAGAGTCGATCCGGGCAGCCATTCTCGGCATCCACAAGAGCCAGATGGAAGCCGCCCTCAGTATCGGCATGAGCCGGCTGCAGGCGATGCAGCGGATCATCCTGCCCCAGGCTGCCCGCATCGCGACACCATCGTTGATGAACTACTTCATCGACATGATCAAGAGCACCTCCCTGGCGTTTACCCTGGGAGTGGCGGAGATCATGGGCAAAGCCCAGATGGAAGCGGCCTCCTCCTTCAAGTTCTTCGAGAGCTTCATGGCGGTGGCGCTGATCTACTGGGTGGTGGTCATCTTCTTCACCCGCTTGCAGCATCTGCTGGAAGTGCGGCTGAACCGTGCTTATTAAAGGAGGCCTGTCATGATCAACCTAACGGGTCTCTCCAAGGCCTATGACGGAAATCAGGTGCTCAACGGCATCGATCTTGAGGTAAAGAAGGGGGAGATTGTCGTCATCATCGGTCCTTCCGGTACCGGCAAGTCGACTCTGCTGCGCTGTCTCAACCTGCTGGAAACCCCGGATGCAGGGCGGCTCGTCATCGATGACCTCGCCGTGGATCTGGCCAAGGCCAGCGACCAGCAGGCCATCGAACTGCGCAAACGCGCCTCTTTCGTGTTCCAGAACTACGCCCTGTTCGCCAACAAGACGGCGCTGGACAACATCGCCGAGGGGCTGATCACCGTCTGGAAGCAGCCGAAGGCGGAGGCTCGTGCCACTGCCCTGGGCATCCTCAAGGACATCGGCCTCGCCGAGAAACAGGATGCCTACCCGGCCTCCCTCTCCGGCGGCCAGCAACAGCGCGTCGGCATCGGCCGGGCCATGGCGGCCCACTCCAAGGTGATCCTGTTTGACGAGCCCACCTCCGCCCTCGATCCCGAGTGGGTCGACGAGGTGCTGGGCCTGATGAAGCAGCTCGCCCGCCAGCACCAGACCATGGTGGTGGTGACCCACGAGATCGAGTTTGCCCGTGATGTCGCCGATCGGGTGATCTTCATGGAAGGAGGCCGGATCGTGGAGCAGGGCCCGCCGGATCAGATATTGGTCGATCCGCAGGATCCCCGTACCCGGGAGTTCCTGCGCAAAGTACTTAAATAGCTCTCTCTTTGGCGGCCTGGCCGCCTTTTTTCTTGAGGGATCCTTGTTTAACCCCGGGTTGCCAGTATAATTCGGGGCCCTTGATCCTCCGGATCCTGCCAGATTATCCCGCTCGGTCGACGAACGGGGCGAGATGGAAAGGAACGGCGGATTGACGAGAAGCTGAACTCTGTTTAGAATTCGGCCTCTTTTGCTAGTCGTCACACGCTATAGCTGGCGCGTCGGCTAAGTGTGACAATCAAAACTGTACAGAAATACGGAATCGAATCATGAAACGTACTTTTCAACCGTCCAACCTGAAGCGCAAGCGCTCTCACGGTTTCCGCGCTCGCATGGCTACTGCCAACGGCCGCAAAGTTCTGGCCGCTCGTCGTGCCAAGGGTCGTGCCCGCCTGGTAGTCTAATGCCTACCCAGCACACCTTCTCTCGGGAGTTACGTCTGTTAACTCCCGAACACTTCAAACGCGTTTTCGCCGAGCCTGTCCGGGCCGCTTCTCCGCAAATTACGCTTCTTGCTTGCCCCAACACCCTCGAACACCCCCGTCTTGGCCTTGCCGTGCCCAAAAAGGCGCTCAAGCGTGCCGTCTGGCGCAACCGTGTAAAACGAGTGGTTCGGGAAAGTTTTCGCCTCAATCAAGCCAATCTGCCCGCTATCGACATCGTCGTGATCGCCAAGGGTGGCGTGAAGGAGATGGACAACGAAGCGCTGTTCAAGTTACTGGAAAAGCTATGGCGCACTCTGTCACGCCGTTGCAATGGGTAGCAATCAAACTGATACGCCTGTATCAGCTAATCATTAGTCCCCTGCTCGGGCCGCGCTGCCGTTTCACCCCGACTTGTTCCCAATTTGCGATAGAAGCAATCCGACTTCACGGTTTCATAAAAGGCGTTTGGTTAGCCAGCAAACGTCTATTAAAATGCCA
This sequence comes from Aeromonas sp. QDB30, assembly GCF_027707645.1. Classification (NCBI taxonomy): domain Bacteria; kingdom Pseudomonadati; phylum Pseudomonadota; class Gammaproteobacteria; order Aeromonadales; family Aeromonadaceae; genus Aeromonas; species Aeromonas sp. QDB30. Next base: position 58,576 of record NZ_JAPCIY010000007.1, read on the forward strand.
TCCCTTATCCGAGGGTGGTTATGACCCGGTTCCGCAACCAAAGCGAAGAAACTGAAGACTATGGAATCACAACGCAATTTACTCCTGATCGGTTTGCTGTTCGTGAGCTTCTTGCTCTGGCAACAGTGGGAGTCCGACAAGGCTCCGAAGCCGGCCCCGACTACCGTGGCCCAAACCGAACATTTCGTACCTGAAGCCGGTCAGACCGGTGATATTCCTCAGGTTTCCGAGCAAGCAAATGGTAACGCCGCGCGCAAGCTGATCACCGTCTCCTCCGACGTGCTCAAATTGACCCTGGACACCCAGGGCGGTGACATCGTCTCTGCCGAACTGCTGGCCCACAAGCTGGAAGAAGGCAAGGAACAGCCGTTCACCCTGCTGACCAGCCAGCCTGCCCACCTCTATGTGGCCCAGAGCGGTCTGGTCGGTCGCGATGGTCCGGACAGCCAGGCCCAGGGTCGTCCCACCTATGAAGCCGCCCAGACCAGCTATCAGCTGGCCGATGGTCAGGATCAAGTCGTCGTTCCGATGACCTGGACCGACAGCAAGGGCGTGGTCTTCACCAAGGAGTTCGTGCTCAAGCGCGGTGATTACGCCGTGGGCGTCGACTACAAGATCGACAACAAGTCTGCCGAGCCGGTCCAGGTACAGTTCTACGGTCAGCTGAAGCAGACCATGACCACGCCGAAGGATCAGGAAGGTCATGCCATGGTGGCCAGTGCCTACCGTGGTGGTGCCTTCTCCAGCGAAGACTCCCGCTACAAGAAGTACACCTTTGACGAGATGAAGGATGCCGACCTGAACAAGACCACCCAGGGTGGTTGGGTCGCCATGCTGCAGCACTACTTCGTCTCTGCCTGGGCCCCGAATGCCAACGACACCAACAGCTTCTACAGCCGCGTGATCCCGGGCAAGGACCAGGCCATCATCGGCTACAAGGCGCCGCTGGTTGACGTCGCTGCCGGCCAGCAGGCCGAAGTGAGCGGCAAGCTGTGGATCGGTCCCAAGCTGCAGGATCAGATGGCCAAGGTGGCAAACCACCTGGATCTGACTGTCGACTACGGCTGGCTCTGGTTCATCGCCCAACCGCTGCACTGGCTGCTGACCGTGTTCCACGGTTTCGTCCAGAACTGGGGTCTGGCCATCATCATGCTGACCCTGCTGGTGCGCGGCATCATGTTCCCGCTGACCAAGGCCCAGTACACCTCCATGGCCAAGATGCGCATGCTCCAGCCCAAGCTGGCTGCGCTCAAGGAACGCTTCGGTGACGATCGTCAGAAGATGTCCCAGGGCATGATGGAGCTGTACAAGAAGGAGAAGGTCAACCCGCTGGGCGGCTGCCTGCCCATCCTGGTACAGATGCCCATCTTCATCGCTCTCTACTGGGCACTGATGGAGTCTGTCGAGCTGCGCCACGCGCCGTTCGCCCTGTGGATCACCGACCTGTCGGTGAAGGACCCCTTCTTCGTGCTGCCAATCCTCATGGGTGCCTCCATGTGGTATCTGCAGAAGATGAGCCCGACCACCATCACGGACCCGATGCAGCAGAAGGTGATGCAGTTCATGCCGATCATCTTCACCTTCATGTTCCTCTGGTTCCCGGCAGGTCTGACTCTGTACTGGCTGGTGAGCAACGTCATCTCCATCATCCAGCAGACCATCATCTATCGTCAGCTGGAGAAGAAAGGCCTGCACTCACGCAACTGATGCGCAGCCCATCTTTCCTGATGACAAAAGAGGCGGCCTTCGGGCCGCCTTTTTTATTACAATGTCCCCCACCCTCTTACTCATTCAGCCAACCAGCGAGTCAAGCAAGATGACAACAGATACCATCGTGGCCCAGGCCACCGCCCCCGGCCGTGGCGGCGTCGGCATAGTCCGCGTCTCCGGCCCTGCCGCCGAGCGGGTCGCCGAGATAGTGCTCGGCAAGCTCCCCAGGGTGCGTTATGCCGAATATCTGCCGTTCAGGGACGAGCAGGGCCAGGCGCTGGATCAGGGCATCGCCCTGCTGTTCAAGGCCCCCAACAGCTTCACCGGCGAAGACGTGCTGGAGCTGCAGGGCCATGGTGGCCCCGTCATTCTCGACATGCTGATCCGCCGCATCCTGCAGATCGACGGCATCCGCCCCGCCCGCCCGGGCGAGTTCAGCGAGCGCGCCTTCCTCAACGACAAGCTGGATCTGGCCCAGGCCGAGGCCATCGCCGATCTCATCGAAGCCTCCAGCGAGCAGGCCGCCCGCAGCGCCATGCACTCCCTGCAGGGGCAGTTCTCCGGCAAGGTTCAGCAGTTGGTGGAGAGCCTCACCCGGCTGCGCATCTATGTGGAAGCGGCCATCGACTTCCCGGATGAAGAGATCGACTTTCTCTCCGACGGCAAGGTGGCGGGTGACCTCTACGCCATCATGTCCGAGCTGGACGACGTGCGCGGCGAGGCTAAGCAGGGCGCCCTGCTACGGGAGGGGATGAAGGTGGTGATCGCCGGTCGTCCCAACGCCGGCAAATCGAGCCTGCTCAACGCCCTCGCAGGCCGCGAGTCCGCCATCGTCACCGAGATCGCCGGTACCACCCGCGACGTGCTGCGCGAGCACATCCATCTGGATGGCATGCCGCTGCACATCATCGACACCGCGGGCCTGCGCGATACCCAGGACAAGGTGGAACAGATCGGCATCGAGCGCGCCTGGGCCGAGATCGAACAGGCCGACCGGGTGCTGTTCATGGTGGACGGCACCACCACGGATGCCGTCGATCCCCACGACATCTGGCCGGAATTCGTTGATCGGTTGCCAAAAAACATCGGCCTCACCGTGGTGCGCAACAAGGCGGACCTGACCGGCGAGGATCTGGCACCGAGCCAGGAGCAGGGCCACGCCGTCTATCGCATCTCCGCCAAGACCGAGCTGGGGCTGCCCGCACTGCGCGAGCACCTCAAGGCCTGCATGGGCTTCCAGGGCAATACCGAGGGGGGCTTCATGGCCCGCCGCCGCCACCTGGACGCACTGGAACACGCCGCCGAGCGGCTGCTGGTAGCCAGGGAGCAGCTTGAGGTCTATGTGGCTGGCGAACTGGTGGCCGAGGAGCTGCGCCTGGCCCAGGAGTCCCTGTCCGAAATCACGGGCGAGTTCAGCTCCGACGATCTGCTGGGCCGCATCTTCTCCAGTTTCTGCATCGGCAAGTAAGTCCGCAGAGCAGGCAATGAAAAGCCCGGGTTCATCCCGGGCTTTTTTTGTGCGCTTTTCATCCACCGACCTAGAGGCGGCGCAGGCACCACATGAAGTAAGCACCCCCTAACAGGGTGGAGACCAGACCGACGGGCACCTCCTGGGGAAAGAGGATCTGCTGGCCGATCCAGTCCGCCGACACCATCAGCAAAGCGCCACAGCCTGCGGCGCCGAGCAGGTGCCAGCGCGCCCTCACCAGCCCCATCAATCTGGCTAGGTGCGGCGCCAGCAGACCGGCAAAGGAGAGCGGGCCTATCACCATGGTGGCACTGGCGGTGAGCACGGCCACCAGCAGCAGGATGGTGAGCTGGGCACGGCCGAGATGGATCCCCAGAGCCGTCGCTACCGCCGGCCCCATGGGCATGAGGTCGAGCCAGCGGCTCGCCAGCAGGCAGGCTGCCAGCATCAGCAGCGCCAACACCACCAGGGCAAGGGCCACCGGCTGGGTGACGTAATAGGTGGAGCCGGACATCCAGGAGAGCAGTTGCTGCACCCGCAGGTCGCCGTTGGCCAGGGCGATGGCCTGCAACGGCTCGAACAGCGCCGTGATGGCGATGCCAGACAGCAGTATCCGCTCCGGCTGGAAGCCGTTGCGCCGGTTGATAAGCACCAGCAGCAACAGGCAGGCGAAGGCGCCCACCAGCCCCCCTAGCAGCATCATGGGCAGCGGCAAGGCGGGCAGCAACAGGGCCGCCGCAATCACCCCCATGAAGGTGCCACCGCTCACCCCCAGCAGCTCGGGGCTCGCCATGGGGTTGTTGCTGACTCGCTGCAACAGGGTGCCAGCCAGCGCCAGCAACACGCCTGCGGCACCCGCAGCCAGCGTGCGCGGCAAGCGCCACTCCAGTTGGGCCTGCCACCGCAGCCAGCTCGGCCAACCCCAGCCGCCCATCCCCTGCCCAAACAACAGGGAGGCGATCACCGCCGCAGCCAGCCCCAACACCATCAGGCCAACAAGGCGAGTCGGCGCCGGATGGCGGGCCAACAACAGAGAGGAGTTCGCCTTAGGCGCACTCTGCTTGATGCCAAGACGCGGGATCAGCCAGAGCAGCAGCGGCGCCCCCAACAGGGCCGTCATGGCGCCGGTCGGGATCAGCACAGGCCAGAACCGGCTCAGGGTCTGCAGCAGCAGATCGGTGGCCGCCAGCAACAGGGCGCCGAGGATGGGTGCCCACAGCAGCCGCTGGGCCAGTTTTCTGACCCCCAGCAGCCGCACCATGGCGGGCGCCGCCAGCCCGATAAAACCGATCAGCCCCACCACGCTCACCACGCAGGCGGTGATGAAGACCGCGAGGCCGAGACCGGCGAATCTCAGGTGCTTGAGAGAGACCCCCAGGCTGCGAGCGCTGGCATCGTCCAGCTCCAGCACTGCCAGCGGGCGCACCAGCACCGCCGCCAGCATCGCGGCCAGCAGCAACCGTGGCAGCAGATAGCCGACGCCGCTCCAGCTGTTCTGGGCCAGAGATCCGCTCCCCCACACCAGCAACCCTTTGAGCTCCTCCTGGAAGAACAGCAGCAATCCCATGCTGATGGCGGCCAGATAGAGGTTGATCACCAGCCCTGCAAAGACGATGACCACGGGATTGAGCTGACGGCGCCAAGCCAGGGCGAAGACCAGCCCCATGGCCAGGCTTCCCCCGGCCATGGCGATCCACTCCCGCCCGATCAGCAGCCAGGAGGGGGCGAGCAGGGTCACCATCATCAGCGCCAGCTGGGCGCCGGAGGCCACCCCCAGGGTGGTGGGCGAGGCCAGGGGATTGCGCAGCACCTGCTGCATCAGGGTACCGGCGAGCCCGAGGGCGGCACCGGCCAGCAGACAAATGGCAAGGCGCGGCAGCCAGCTGAAATGAACCACCGCCTGGCGGGCATCGTCCAGCTCGGGGGAGAACAGGGCCTGCCACCAGAGCGCCCCCGGCAGTTGACGCGCCAGCTCGGCGCAAGCCAGCCCCAGTGTCAGCACCAACAGGCAGAGACCCGGGCGTAGCAGGGGCGAAGAAAGAGAAGAGCTCATTGATTTGATCCCCCGGTTGCTCTGTGGACAGCCTGCTCCCGCAAGGCACCGTCCAGCAGGGTGGCGAAGCGGCGGGCCGCCAATATGCCACCAAAACTCCATGTCGCAGGCAGATGGATCACCGGATTGTTCTGTACCAGCGGGAGATGCTGCCACAATCCAGGCTCCTGAAGTTTTTCACCAACTCCTACGGGCACGGGGTCCACCACCACCAGCCTGGCCTCCGACATCCCGAGAAACTGCTCCAGGCTCGCGACCGAGAATCCCCAGGCATTGGTCTCTCCCTGCCAGGCGTTGCGAAGGCCGAGGCGCTGCATCACTGCCTCGAACAGGCTGCCATGGCCAAACACCCGCACATGGCGCTCATCAATGAATTGCACCACCAGCAAGGGGGGCAGATCGGCGGGCTGCGCCGCCTGCATCTGTTCCAGATCCAGCTCCAGCGCGGCGAGCTGGCGTTCGGCCTCGGTCTCTTTGTTGACCAGGGCGGCTATGGTCAGGGTCGCTTCCCGCAGTCGCAGCCACAGATCGGTGCCCGGTTCATACAGGGCGATAGAGTGCACCGGCGCGATGCGGGAGAGAGTCGGCGCCAGGGGGGCCGCCAGCGGCGAGATGAGAATAAGATCCGGTTTGAGCTCCGCCAACAGTTCCCGGTTGGGCTGGGCACGCAGCCCGATATCGATCACCCCGGCAGGAAGCTGGGGTTCACCGACCCAGGCGCGATAGGGGGCCACATCCCCCACCGCCATCGGGGTGACCCCCAGAGCCAGCAGGGTCTCGGCTATGGTCCAGTCCACTGTGGCGATGCGAGGCGTGGCGCTGGTGGCGTCGGTGGCGGTGACAAGCTGCCCGGCCTCCCCTGCCAGGGGCAGCAGCAGACTGAGCAGACAGGGCGCCATCTTCAATAAACGGTTCAAGAGCGGCCCCCGGTCAGACGATGGCGATGGCGTGGTCATGGGCCGGATGGCGAATGACCTCCATGGGGATGCCATAGATGGCGTTCAGGGTCTCCCCTGTCATGATCTGTTCGGGCTCGCCGTGGGTCAGCAGACGGCCGGAGTGCAGCGCCACCAGCCGATCGCAGAAGCGGGAGGCCATGTTGATGTCGTGAATGACGATGATGACCCCGAGGTTGAGCTGGCGGCTGAGCTGCTTGACGAGCGTGAGCACCTCCACCTGATGGGCCACGTCCAGGGCGGCCAGTGGCTCGTCCAACAGGATGAAACGGCTCTCCTGAGCCAGCAGCATGGCGAGCCAGACTCGTCCCCGCTCACCGCCGGAGAGGGTATCCACCAGCCGATCGGCAAAGCGTTCGGTGTGGGTCAGGGCGATGGCCCGCTCCACCTGACGGTGATCTTCCGCTCCCATCCGGCCCAGCAGGCCGCGCCAGGGGTAGCGCCCCATCTCCACCAGTTCGCGGCCGAGCAGGTTTTCGGCACTCGGCAGGTGCTGGGGCAGATAGGCCACCTGACGGGCAAACTCCCGGTTGCCCCAGGCAGACAACGGCTGGTCATCGAACAGGATCTCCCCGCCGCTGTGGGGTTGCTGGCGCGCCAGCAGCTTGATCAGGGTCGATTTGCCCGACCCGTTGTGGCCGATGAGGCCATAGACCCGACCTTGCTCGAAGCGAAGGCTGGTGGGGTGCAGCAGCGTGCGGTCATTGACCGCGAAGCTGGCTGATTTCATCTCGAACATAAGCAATTCCTGTGCTGGCTTGCTGCCAGTCTCATCGGTGCCAGCATCAGGCCGGCACCTTGCCATCCAGATGGGCGACCGCATCCCGGCTCACCTGCTCGCGCTGCTCGCCGGTCAGTTCGGTGAGGCGGCCCTGGCGCATCTCCAGCAGGCGATCGGCCAGAGAGAAGTAGTGATCGTCGTGGCTGATGGCGATCACCGTCTTGCCCATCTCTTTCAGGCGCGGCAACAGCACCTGATAGAAGATGCGGCGGAACTGGGGATCCTGATCCGCGGCCCACTCGTCGAACAGCATCACCTCCCGCTGCTCTGCCAGGGCCAGCAGCAGGGCGACCCGCTTGCGCTGGCCCTGGGAGAGGTCGATATCGGCGATGAAGCCATCCTCGATGGCAAGCTTGCTGCCCATCTGCAACCGCTCAAGCCACTCGGCGACCAGCGCCTCTTTCGGCTCGGGCCCCAGCAAATGCTGGAACAGGTGGTAGTCGGTGAAGATGGCGGAGAAGAGCCCCAGATAGCCGTTGCGATCGGTGACCGGCTCCCCATCCAGCAGGATCCGGCCAGAGACCGGTTGATAGAGCCCGGTCAGCAGCATGGCCAGGGTCGACTTGCCGGAGCCATTGCCACCGATGAGGAATATCTGCTCCCCCCGCTCGATCACCAGATTGATGGGGCCCACGGAGAAACCGCCCTCCCCCTGGTAGTGAAAGCTCACCTGCTCCAGCTCGATGCGCTGCCAGGGGCGAGGCGCAGGCGGCAACGGGAACGCCTCGTCCGGCTCAGCCAGATTGAGGGCAGCTATCTTGTCGAACGCCACCTGGGCGGCGATCAGGGTCGGCAAGGCTCCGATGCCTTGTAGCAAGGGAGTGCGCAGGAACAGCAGGGTTAGGGCGAAGGTGGCGGCCACATTGGTGTTGGCCCAGCCCAGCCCGTTGGCCAGAAAGAAGACCAGGCCGATGGCACCCAGCATCATGATGTTCGACCAGTTCACCGCGCTCAGGTGGTAGGTATCGGCGCGGATGATCTGCTCCCGGTAGTCCCGGGCATTCTGCTCATAGAGCTGGTGGTAGACGAAGTGGGCACGCTCGCGGTTGAGCGCCAGCTCCTTGCACCCGGCGATGATGGACTGGTAGTTCTGGTAGAGCCTGTCTTCGGCCTGGCGCATGTGCGCCAGGTGGCGATAGACCCGGTTCACCAGCAGCCAGCCCACCACCATGGTCACGGTGACCCAGAGGGCGGTAACACCGAGCAAGGCGGGAGAGAGCAGGCCAAGGTAGATGATGGAGCCCAGGGTGAGCACCAGACCCTGTACCAGTTCCGGCAGGCGCACGAAGGCGATGGTGATCTGACCGATGTCGCTGGAAAGGGAGGCCAGGAGCGGCCCCTGCCCTATTTGACGCAGACGGGCGACGTCGGTATCCAGCAGTTGCTTGAGCAGGCGGCCACGCAACCGGTAGACGAAATGGTGACCCAGGGTGGTCAGGGCCAGCTGGGATCCGAGCGTGATCACCAGCAGCAGCAAGACAAGGCCGACAAGCTGACCCAGGATCGGCAGCGGATCCCCGACTGATTCGATAAGTGATTGATTGATGAAGGCAATGACGCCTATCCCGCTGACAGCACTCAGCAGGCTGAGCAGGGTAATGGCGATGAAGGGCCAACGGTATTGGCGATAAACCAGTGACAAGAGTTCCATGACAGGCCTGTAGATGAATGGAAGGAGGGCGGGAGCCTTCGCCCCCGCCCGGCCTGTCGCTTACCAGCGGTAGTTGACGGTGCCGACTATGCTGCGCGGCTCGCCGTAGTAGCAGTAGTAGTCGCAGCTCGCCACATAGGTGTCGTTCAGCAGGTTGTTGACGTTGATCTGGGCACGCCAGTTCTTGGCAAAGTCATACCCGATCATCGCATCCCATACGGTGTGTGCCGGTACCTGGGCAGAACCATAGATGGGGGTGTAGTCCGCATTCACCGCGCCGATGCCGATGCTGGAACCCACATAGCGCACGCCGGAACCCAGCTCAAGACCGGATACCGGGCCCTGCTGCACCTTGTAGTTGCCCCAGAAGGAGGCCTGGTGGCGCGGGATCAGGCTCGCACGACGATCGCCGTTGCCGGTGTCGTTGGTCTTGGCATCGGTATAGGTATAGGCAGCGGTCAGGCGCAACGCCTCGGTGGCCTGCACGCTCCCTTCCAGCTCGACCCCCTGGGAGGTCACTTCACCGGCCTGGGTCTGCTGGCCGGAGCCGGTAGAGACCAGGGAGTTGGTCTGCTCCAGATCGAACAGCGCCAGGTTGATGTAGCCATCGAGGAAGCTGGGTGCGTACTTGACCCCGGTCTCGTAGAGCTTGCCTTCCAGCGGCTTGTAGGAGTTGCCGGTGTTGGGGTCTATCCCCGGCAGCACTTCGAAGGATTCCGCATAGGCGAAGTAAGGGGAGAGACCGTTGTCGGCCAGGTACATCAGGCTGCCGGAGAGAGAGAGGTTGTCGTCGTACTGTTTCTCGTTCTTGCTCTTGGCTTCGCTGATGTTGTGGGTTTCCACGTAGTCGAAACGACCGCCCGCGGTCAGCAGCCAGCGATCATCCCAGCGGATCTGGTGCTGGGCATAGAGGCCGCTCTGGCCCTTGGTGCTCTTCTGGTGGGTCGCGGTGGATTCATCAAAACCGGGGAAACCACTGTAATCCGGGTTCATGGTGTTGATGGCGCCCATGCCATAGTTGTCGGCTTCCTGACCTTCATTCACATGGCGCTGCAGATCCACCCCCAGCAGCAGGGTCTGCTCCGTGCTGTCGGTGTTCCAGTAGCCCACCATCTGGTTGTCCATGGTGGCGCTCTTGGTATCCCCATCCCGGTAGACCAGGCCGCGGTAGGCGGTGGTGCCTTCATAGGTCGGGAAGATATAGGTCTGGCGCAGCAGCAGATCGTTGTAATTGAAGCGAACGTTCTGCTTGAACTCCCAGGTCTGGTTGAGCTGGTGGGCCAGCTCGTACCCGGCGGAGATCTGGGTATTGCGATTGCGATCGTAATCCGGCTGGCTCAGGTTGGTGGAGGGATCGATCTGGCCTCCGGAGGTATTCAGGGTGCCGTAAACCGGGAAGAAGCCGTTGGTCGGCACCCCTTCATCGTGCTTGAAGCTGGAAAGCAGCGTCAGCGTGGTGCGATCCGAAATATCCAGGGTCACGCTCGGCGCCAGATAGGCGCGCTCGTTGTAGGTGCCATCCAGCACGCCGTCCCGCTCGTTGTAGAGGGCCACCAGACGATAACGGCTGTTGTCGGTAAGGGTGTCGGAGACATCCACCCCGACCTGGCGCAGATCCCGGTTGCCCAGTTGCAGGTTCACCAGTCCCTGCGGGGTCGCGGTCGGACGCTTGCTGATGGCGTTGATGACGCCTCCGGGAGGGGCTTCGCCATACAGAATGGAGGCCGGGCCTTTGAGCACTTCCACGCTCTCAAGGCCGAAGGGCTCCGGGGTCCAGACATAGTAACCGGTGCTGAAAAGACGGTTGCCATCCAGGTAAGAAGCCGCATCGAAGCCGCGCACCTTGAACCAGTCAGCATCCGTGTCCGAACCATAGGACTGGGACAGGACGCCGGAGCGATAGCGCAGGGACTCGTCTAGCTTGAGTACGGCGTGCTGGTCCAGCTCTTCGCGATTGACCACGGAAACGGCACGGGGGGTCTCTGCCATGGGGACCTCGACCTTCATGGCGGTCCCGGTCACGACCATGGTTTCGCCCGCCTTGGGCAACTCTTTATCCGCCTGTTCCGCCGCCAACACGGGCAGGGACGCCAGCAGACAGGAGAGCGGCAGCAGCTGTGCGCCTCTCTTTCGCATCACGGCATTCGGGGTATTTTTTTGCGCAATCATATAAGTGTCTCAAATATCAATAAGTTATGTTTGATTTCTTATTATGGGTGCCCAATTGGACCGGTCAGCCCGGCGCCTCAGGCGAATAAAGCAGCGCCATGCTACTACAGGTGCCGTGATCGAATCGATTCAATAATTGCTAATCATTTGCATCTGCATTGTTAATTGATGTTTTGAAGTGTCGTTTGACAACGAAAGGTGCGATGAGGTCGCAACAGGCGGAAAGAAGGCGGCACAGTGGCCACGAGGCCGGTTTTGGCTGCAACAAAGTGGACAGGATCCTTATCCCCAAGCTTTATCCATATTTATCCACATGCTTTGGCGGTAAGATCCCCCCTCTTCACTTTTTCGATGACATCAGGATCCATTCCATGGCCAAACTCAACCTCGTCGTCGGCTCCATGCTGGGGGCCTCCGAATATGTCGCAGATCATGTGGTCGGCCTGCTTGAACAGGCGGGCCACCAGGCGGAGATCCACAACCCCGCCAGCCTGGCCAGGATCCTGACCGAGCCAGGAGCCATCGTGCTGGTGGTCACTTCCACCCATGGTGCGGGGGATGTACCCGACAATCTGCAGCCCTTTGCCCAGGATCTTGCCGAACAGCAGCCGGATCTCGCCGCCTTCAAGTACGGAGTGATCGCCCTGGGGGATCGCAGCTATGACACCTTCTGCCAGGGCGGCAAGACGCTGGATCGGCTGCTGGCCGGGTGCGGTGCCAGCCGACTGGGGGATCTCCTGGAAATAGACGTGACCCAGCACGAGATCCCCGAAGATGCCGCAGAAACCTGGATCCACGACTGGATGACCTTGATCGGCTGATCAGGGCCAGGGAGATCCGGTCACGACCCCCGATCTCCCTGGTTATCCCCAGATCCCTATCCACCAGGTTATTAACAGGGGGATCCGGATAAGTTTTTCCCGATTATTCCCCACATAAGCCAAGATAACTGTGCATAACTTCGGTACCAAGCTCTGCAAAACCTATAGTTATTCATGTATTAGATCTTGCCAACCATGTATCTGTGTATAAAAACCCATGTTATCCCCCCGTTCGCCCCCTCTGGATCCAAGCTTTTCCACAAGCAGCGATCGACCTTAACCGAATGATCTTTATGATCAAAAATGCCTTATCAACAGAAGTCGTGGATCCTAATAAAAGATCCAATAAAAGATCGATCTAAAGATCCTTAAGATCTATTTAACCGATCCCTGATCCATACTGATCCTGAAGTAGACGTTCCCCTCCGGATGCTAAACAGATAGAATGATCCGCCCTTCAGACCAGGCAAACAAAGATCTTCAGGCGTGCAGATCAAGGTGATCCCCAATGCAATACCATGAACAATTTGATGTGATCGTCGTCGGTGGCGGTCATGCAGGAACCGAAGCAGCAACAGCGGCAGCCCGCATGGGTCTCAATACCCTGTTACTCACCCACAACATAGATACGCTGGGGCATATGTCCTGCAATCCGGCGATCGGCGGGATCGGCAAGGGACACCTGGTCAAGGAAGTCGACGCCCTTGGCGGGATCATGGCGCAGGCCATCGATCTCGGCGGGATCCAGTTCCGCACGCTCAACTCTTCCAAGGGCCCTGCGGTGCGGGCTACCCGTGCCCAAGCGGATCGCCTGCTGTACAAGGCAGTGGTGCGTCAGACCCTGGAGAACTACCCGAACCTGAAGATCTTCCAGCAGGCCTGCGACGATCTGGTCATGGACGGGGATCGTGTCGCCGGTGTCGTCACCCAGAGCGGGATCCGCATCAGCGGCAAGACGGTCGTACTGACCGTTGGCACTTTCCTCAATGGTCTGATCCACATCGGCATGGAAAACTACAAAGGGGGCCGCGCCGGGGATCCTCCCTCAATTGCCCTCGCCCAGCGCCTGCGTGAAATGCCGCTGCGCATCGATCGCCTCAAGACGGGCACGCCACCACGCATCGATGCACGCACCGTCGATTTTTCCGTGATGCAGCAGCAACATGGTGACGATCCTCGCCCGGTCTTCTCCTTCATCGGCAACGCCAGCCAGCATCCGCGCCAGATGCCTTGCTACGTGACCCATACCAATGAGCAGACCCACGAGGTGATCCGCAACAACCTGGATCGCAGCCCCATGTACGCCGGGGTGATCGAGGGGATAGGCCCGCGCTACTGTCCGTCGATCGAGGACAAGATCACCCGCTTTGCCGACAAGACGGCGCACCAGATCTTTGTGGAACCGGAAGGCCTGACCACCCACGAGCTCTACCCGAACGGGATCTCCACCAGCCTGCCGTTCGACGTGCAGGTGCAGATCGTCCGCTCGATCCGTGGCTTCGAGAATGCCCATATCACTCGCCCTGGCTACGCCATCGAGTACGATTTCTTCGATCCGCGGGATCTCAAGGCCAACATGGAGAGCAAGTGCATCGAGAACCTCTTCTTCGCCGGCCAGATCAACGGCACCACCGGCTATGAAGAGGCCGCTGCCCAGGGTCTGATGGCCGGTCTGAACGCGGGCTTGCGCGCCCAGGGCAAGGAAGCCTGGCACCCACGCCGGGATCAAGCCTACATGGGCGTGATGATGGACGATCTCTCCACACTGGGGACCCGCGAACCCTATCGCATGTTCACCAGCCGTGCCGAATATCGCCTGCTGCTGCGGGAAGACAACGCGGATCTGCGCCTGACCGCCATCGGCCGCGAGCTGGGTCTGGTGGACGATCATCGCTGGAGCCTGTTCAATGCCAAGGTGGAACAGGTGGAGCAGGAACGTCAGCGCATGCGCTCGACCTGGATCCATCCACAGCATCCGTCTCTGGAGGCCGTCAACGCCCTGGTCAACACTCCCCTGACCCGGGAGCAGAGCCTGGAAGAGCTGCTGCGTCGCCCCGAGGTGACCTACGATGCCCTGATGGCCATCGAGGGGGTCGGCCCGGCGCTGGAAGACACGGCGGCGGCGGATCAGGTGGAGATCCAGATCAAGTACGCCGGCTACATCGAGCGCCAGCACGACGAGGTGGAGAAGCAGCTGCGCAACGAGAACACCCTGCTGCCGCTGGACATGAACTACAGCGACGTGAACGGTCTCTCCAACGAGGTGATCGCCAAGCTCAACGATGCCAAGCCAGAGACCATTGGTCAGGCGTCCCGCATCTCCGGCATCACCCCTGCCGCCATCTCCATCTTGCTGGTGCACCTGAAGAAACACGGCCTGCTGCGTAAAACCGCCTGAGGAATTCCCCGTTGGACAACATGTTGGAAAGATTGAACGGCCTGCTCATGCAGGCCGGAATTGTTATCACCGAAACCCAGAAGACCCAGTTGGTGCAGTTGGTCGAGTTGCTGCACAAGTGGAACAAGGCTTACAATCTCACCTCGGTGCGAGATCCGGACGCCATGCTGGTCAAGCATATCCTCGACAGCCTGGTGGTGAGTCCTCACCTGCACGGTGAACGCTTCATCGATGTGGGGACCGGCCCGGGTCTGCCCGGACTGCCGCTGGCCATCATCAATCCGGACAAACAGTTCGTGCTGCTCGACAGCCTGGGCAAGCGGATCAACTTCATCCGCCAGGTGATCCTGGAGCTGGGGTTGACCAATGTGACCCCCGTCAAATCCCGGGTGGAGGAGTATCAACCCGAGACCGGATTTGATGGTGTACTGAGCCGGGCTTTCGCCTCCCTGGAGGACATGCTGAGCTGGTGTCATCATCTGCCGTCACCCGAGGGCAGCTTCCTGGCGCTCAAGGGACAATACCCCGAGCAGGAGCTGGCACAGTTGCCTGACAGCATTCGTCTGGTTGTCACCCACAAGCTGGTGGTGCCGGAACTGGAAGGCGAACGCCATCTGCTGGAGTTTAAAGCCATCCAGCCCGAATAGGGCCGCCGCATTCATTTAGGGGACAGTGTGGGAAAAGTCATTGCCATAGCCAACCAGAAGGGTGGAGTGGGTAAAACCACCACCTGTGTGAATCTGGCCGCCTCCATGGCCGCTACCCGGCGCAAGGTGCTGGTGATCGATCTGGATCCGCAGGGCAATGCCACCATGGGCAGTGGCGTCGACAAGTACGATGTCGAACGCACCGCCTATGAACTGCTGATCGAAGATGCCCCCATCGGCGAGGTGATCATCCCCGAAACCTCGGGAGGCTATCACCTGATCGCCGCCAATGCCGACGTGACCGCGGCAGAAATCCGCCTGATGGAGTTTTTTGCCCGCGAGATCCGCCTGCGCAACGCCCTGGCCTCGGTCAGGGACAAGTACGACTACGTCTTTATCGACTGCCCGCCTTCTCTCAACATGCTGACGGTGAACGCCATGGCCGCCGCCGACTCCGTGCTGGTGCCCATGCAGTGCGAATACTATGCGCTGGAAGGGCTGACCGCCCTGGTGGACACCATCAGCAAGCTGGCAGCCGTGGTCAATCCGGAGCTGAAGATTGAAGGGGTGCTGCGCACCATGTTCGATCATCGCAACCGGCTGGCCAATGATGTGTCCGATCAGCTGAAACAGCATTTCGGGGACAAGGTCTATCGCACCATCATTCCCCGCAACGTAAGACTGGCGGAGGCGCCGAGCTTTGGCGCGCCAGCCATGCACTATGACAAATCATCGGTGGGGGCCAAGGCCTATCTGGCCCTGGCTGGCGAGATCCTGCGCCGCCAGGAACAGGAGTCCCAGCCGCTCACCGCAGATCGAGAGAGCATATGACGCCGAAGAAACGTGGGCTGGGCAAGGGGCTGGACGCCCTGCTCAGCACCAGCACGGCCGCCCGCCAGAAACAGGTGATGAGCGACCAGCGCACCGAACAGGCCATGGCCCCGACCAATCAGGGGGAATTGCGCAAGCTGCCGGTGGAGTGGTTGCAGTCCGGCAAATACCAACCGCGCAAGGATATGTCCCAGGATGCGCTGGAGGAGCTGGCCAACTCCATCCGTGCACAAGGGGTGATCCAGCCCATCGTGGTTCGCTCCATCGGTGAAAACCGTTTCGAAATCATTGCTGGTGAACGCCGCTGGCGCGCCTCCCAGCTGGCCCGTCTCGAAGTGGTGCCCTGCCTGGTCAAGGATGTCGCCGACGAGGCGGCCGTCGCCATCGCACTCATCGAGAACATCCAGCGTGAAGATCTCAACGCCATCGAGGAGGCCGTCGCCCTCCAGCGCCTGCTGACGGAGTTCGAACTGACCCACCAGCAGGTTGCCGAGGCGGTGGGCAAGTCCCGCACCACGGTCACCAACCTGCTGCGTCTCAACCAGCTCAACGAGGACGTGAAGCGCTTCGTGGAACACGGCGACCTCGACATGGGGCATGCCCGTGCCCTGCTGGCCCTGAGCGGCCAAGCCCAGTCAGAGCTAGCCAAACTGGTGGCCCAGAAGGGGCTGACAGTGCGAGATACCGAGAAGCTGGTGCAAAAAGCACTGGAACCGGCAAAAACCAGGGTTGAACCCGTCCGCGATCCGCAGTTTGGTTATCTCGAGCGCCAGATTTCTGAAAAAATTGGCAATCAGGTGCAACTTCAGCCGGGCAAGAAAGATAGCGGCAAGTTAGTAATAAGTTACGATAACTTGGCAGATTTGGACCGGGTATTGGGCTATTTTGGCCTGTCGGAATCGTGATTTTTACGCTTTTTGTAGTAATAAAACATCCATTACTTTCGATATGAACATAACCTTAATTTCGCGCGGAAAGCCGCAAAAATTAAGGATTTTTGCCATGTTGCAATAGCCGTCTTCACGGGTATAATTTGACCGGCTTTTCGAGCTGTGAACCTGGGGTCTTCGGATCCCGATTTTTTACAGTTCTGTAATGTTCAGGGGTAGGTTGGTGAAGCAGAAAATAGCCTTGGAAGGTTTGACGCTGGCCTTGGCTATGCTCGTTTGTCAGCTGGTCCTGATCCTGGCGATCGCCACCGTCTGGTTTTATCAGGCGGGAGAGTTCGCCGGACAATCCTCTCTCTACGGAGGGGGGATGTACTGGGTTCCTCAAGCCCTGTTCACGCTCTGGGTTCTGCGCCGCAAGGTGACGAAAGAGAGCGTAGGCCTGGTTTTGCGGGACTTTTATGGTGGGGCAGGGATTAAGCTCATTACTACAACAGGACTTTTCGCCCTGCTGTTTGGCGCCGGGATTGAGGTCGACACCGCCTCGTTCTTCGCCACTTATATCCTCGCCCTCGTTGTACAGTGGATAGTTTCATTCACGCTTAACAACCACTATTAGGAAAACTCATGTCTGCAACCGGAGAAGTCCTGACTCCTCAGGGATATATCTCCCACCACCTGACCCACCTGCAGGTAGGGTCCGGGTTCTGGACGGTGAATATCGATTCCATGATATTTTCCGTCGTGCTAGGCGCCCTGTTTATCTGGTTGTTCCGCAAGGTTGCCGTCAAGGCCACCAGCGGTGTGCCCGGTAAGCTGCAGTGCTTTGTGGAGATGCTGGTCGAGTTTGTGAATGGTAACGTCAAGGACATCTTTCATGGTCGCAACAAGGTCATCGCACCTTTGGCCCTGACGGTGTTCGTGTGGATCTTCCTGATGAACTTCATGGACCTGATCCCCGTTGACTTTATCCCTCACGCTGCACAGTTGATGGGTGTTCCCTATCTGCGTGTGGTTCCCTCTGCTGACGTTAACATCACCATGTCCATGGCTTTGGGCGTGTTCTTCTTGATCCTGTACTACAGCATCAAGGTCAAGGGTATCAGCGGGTTCGTGAAGGAGCTGACGCTTCAGCCTTTCAATCACCCTGCTGCCATCCCGGTTAACTTCATCCTTGAAACCGTCACGTTGATTTCCAAGCCTGTTTCATTGGGTCTGCGACTGTTCGGCAACATGTATGCTGGCGAACTGATCTTCATCCTGATTGCGGGTTTGTTACCCTGGTGGTCACAGTGGATCCTGTCCGTGCCTTGGGCAATCTTCCACATCCTGATCATCACTTTGCAGGCGTTTATCTTCATGGTTCTGACCATCGTCTATCTGTCGATGGCGCAGGAAGACCATGGTTGATGCAACTCAAATAATCCTTTTTATACAATCAATTACATCTAAATAAATGGAGATCCTCATGGAAAACTTGAACATGGACCTGCTGTACATCGCTGCTGCAATGATGATGGGTCTGGCGGCTATCGGCGCCTCCATCGGTATCGGTATCCTGGGTGGCAAGTTCCTGGAAGGTGCAGCCCGTCAACCTGACCTGATCCCTGTTCTGCGTACCCAGTTCTTCATCGTGATGGGTCTGGTGGATGCGATCCCGATGATCGCCGTTGGTCTGGGTCTGTATGTGATGTTTGCGGTTGCCTAAGTCATTACGACTCACGCAGAACCCATTAACTAACTAAAGAGGACATCGGCTGTGAATATCAACGCCACCCTCCTCGGCCAAGCAGTTGCTTTTTTCATCTTCGTAGTGTTTTGCATGAAGTACGTATGGCCGCCGCTGATGGCTGCCATCGAAGCCCGTCAGAAAGAAATCGCTGACGGCCTCTCTTCTGCAGAGCGTGCCAAGAAAGATCTGGAGCTGGCCAAGGCCAACGCCACCGATCAGCTGAAAGAAGCCAAGCTTCAGGCTGCTGAAATCATCGATCAGGCCAACAAACGCAAGGCCCAGATCATTGATGAGGCCGCTGTCGGAGCCCAAGCTGAGCGGGAGAAAATCCTGGCTCAGGGCCGTGCAGAGATCGAAGCTGAACGTCATCGTGCCAAAGAAGAACTGCGCAAGCAGGTTGCTGCTCTTGCCATCGCGGGTGCAGAGAAGATCCTGGCACGCCAAATCGACCAGGCTGCCAACAGCGACATCGTCGACAAACTGGTAGCAGAACTGTAACGGGAACGGGGCTATGTCTGAACTGACTACAATCGCTCGCCCCTACGCCAAGGCTGCTTTCGAGTTTGCCGTTGAGCACAAGGCGGTTGACCAATGGCTGGAGATGCTCGATTTCGCCGCTCAGGTGGCAGAAAACGAGACCATGCACAGCCTGGTAAACGGCTCCGTTGCTGCCGAAGAACTGGCAAAGCTGTTTGTCGGTGTCTGCGGTGAGCAGCTCAACGAGCACGGTCAGAACCTGATCCGGGTGATGGCCGAGAATGGTCGCTTGGGTGTGCTGCCGGCGGTCGTTGCCGAATTCGTCGCGCTCAAGGCTGAACTGGACAAAGAAGTTCAGGCTGACGTGATTTCGGCGATCGAACTGACCGACCAGCAGAAAGCCAATATTCAGGCTTCTCTGGAACAACGTCTCGCGCGCAAAGTGAAGCTGAATTGCAGCACAGATGCGTCCTTGATGGCCGGGGTGCTCATCAAGGCCGGTGATCTCGTTATCGACGGCACGGTCCGCGGTAAGCTGGATCGCATGGCCGATGCGCTGCAATCTTGATTGGGGTATTAGAGCATGCAACTGAATTCCACTGAAATCGCCGAGCTGATCAAGCAGCGCATTGCGCAGTTTGATGTCAAAAGCGAAGCGCGTAACGAAGGTACCATCGTTTCTGTAAGCGACGGTATCATTCGTATCCACGGTCTGGCCGATGCCATGCAGGGTGAGATGATCGAGCTGCCGGGCAACCGCTTCGCTCTGGCATTGAACCTGGAGCGTGACTCCGTTGGTGCCGTAGTAATGGGTCCCTATGCTGATCTGGCCGAAGGGATGAAGGTAAAGGGTACCGGCCGCATTCTGGAAGTGCCGGTCGGTCGTGGTCTGTTGGGCCGGGTGGTCAACACCCTGGGTCAGCCGATCGACGGTAAGGGTCCGGTAGACAACGACGGCTTCTCGCCGATCGAAGTGATCGCCCCGGGCGTTATCGAGCGTAAGTCTGTTGACCAGCCAGTCCAGACCGGTCTGAAAGCCATCGATGCCATGATCCCTATCGGTCGTGGCCAGCGTGAGCTGATCATCGGTGACCGCCAGGTTGGTAAGACCGCCATCGCCATCGACACCATCATCAACCAGAAAGATTCCGGCATTAAGTGCGTCTACGTTGCGATCGGCCAGAAGGCCTCCACCATCGCCAACGTGGTGCGCAAGCTGGAAGAGCACGGTGCCCTGGCCAACACCATCGTGGTCGTGGCTTCTGCCTCCGAAGCGGCTGCTCTGCAGTACCTGGCTCCCTACGCCGGTTGCTCCATGGGCGAGTACTTCCGTGACCGCGGCGAAGACGCACTGATCATCTATGATGACCTGTCCAAGCAGGCCGTTGCCTATCGCCAGATCTCCCTGCTGCTGCGCCGTCCGCCTGGACGTGAAGCTTACCCGGGTGACGTCTTCTATCTGCACTCCCGTCTGCTGGAGCGTGCTGCTCGCGTCAACGCCGAGTACGTAGAGAAGTTCACCAA
Source organism: Aeromonas sp. QDB30 (assembly GCF_027707645.1). Classification (NCBI taxonomy): domain Bacteria; kingdom Pseudomonadati; phylum Pseudomonadota; class Gammaproteobacteria; order Aeromonadales; family Aeromonadaceae; genus Aeromonas; species Aeromonas sp. QDB30. The sequence continues at coordinate 78,681 of NZ_JAPCIY010000007.1, forward strand.
TGGTGCCGTGAAAGGCCAGACCGGTTCCCTGACCGCCCTGCCGATCATCGAAACCCAGGCCGGTGACGTCTCCGCGTTCGTTCCGACCAACGTGATCTCCATCACCGATGGCCAGATCTTCCTGACCTCCCAGCTGTTCAACTCCGGTATTCGTCCGGCGGTTGACCCGGGTATCTCCGTATCCCGTGTGGGCGGTGCTGCTCAGACCAAGATCGTCAAGAAGCTGTCCGGTGGTATCCGTACCGCGCTGGCCCAGTACCGCGAACTGGCGGCATTTGCCCAGTTCTCTTCCGACCTGGACGATGCTACTCGCAAGCAGCTGGATCACGGTCAGAAAGTCACCGAGCTGATGAAGCAGAAGCAGTACTCTCCGATGAGCGTGGCACAGCAATCCCTGGTGCTGTTCGCCGCCGAGAAGGGTTATCTCGCCGATGTCGAACTGAGCAAGATCGTCGACTTCGAAGCCGCTCTGCTCTCTTACGCCAATACCCAGCATGCCGAGCTGATGGCTGAAATCAATGCCAAGGCCGACTACAACGACGCGATCGTTGGCAAGCTGACTGCGTTGCTGGATGACTTCAAGGCAACCCAGACCTGGTAAGCGTGTGTGGCAGCGTAAGCTGCCACCTGATGGAGAGAAGAGATGGCCGGCGCAAAAGAGATACGTAACAAGATCGGGAGTGTGAAGAACACTCAGAAGATCACCAGCGCTATGGAAATGGTGGCAGCGAGCAAGATGCGCCGTGCGCAGGAACGCATGTCTGCCAGCCGTCCGTACGCTGAAACCATGCGCAAGGTGATCGGCCATATCGCTCAGGGGAACTTGGAATACAAGCACCCCTACCTCATCGAACGTGAGGTGAAGCGAGTGGGTTACATCGTCGTCTCCACCGACCGTGGCCTGTGTGGTGGTCTGAACATCAACCTGTTCAAGGCTGCCCTCAATGATATGAAGCAATGGAGCGCGAAAGGTGCCAAGGTTGACCTGGCATTGATCGGTAACAAGGCCTCCAACTTCTTTGAACGGCACGGCGCCAAGGTGAAAGCCCACGTCTCCGGACTGGGTGACAACCCGAGCGTCAATGACCTGATCGGTTCAGTGAAGGTCATGCTGAAGGCTTACGACAACGGTGAGATTGACAGGCTGTATCTGGTGTACAACAAGTTCGTCAACACCATGGTTCAGCAACCAAAAGTCGATCAACTGCTGCCTTTGCCCGTAACAGAAGACAGCAAGCTCGCCAAGAAGCACCACTGGGACTACCTCTATGAGCCGGATCCCAAGCAACTGCTGGATACCCTGCTGATTCGCTACGTCGAATCCCAGGTCTACCAGGGTGTGGTAGAAAACTTGGCAAGTGAACAGGCAGCCCGAATGGTTGCCATGCAAGCCGCGACTGACAACGCCGGCAACCTGATTAACGATCTGCAACTGGTATACAACAAGGCCCGTCAGGCCAGTATTACCCAGGAGCTCACAGAGATCGTTTCCGGTGCTGCTGCGGTGTAAGGCAAGGGTTATCAAAGGTTTAGAGGATTTGACATGAGTAACGGTTTCATCGTCCAAATCATCGGCGCTGTGGTGGACATCGAGTTCCCGCAGAATGCCGTGCCCCAGGTGTACGATGCACTGAAGGTTGTCAGCGAAGGCCAAGGCCAGGGTCTGGTACTGGAAGTTCAGCAACAGATCGGCGGCGGCGTCGTGCGTTGCATCACCATGGGTTCCTCCGACGGTCTGCGTCGTGGGTTGGAAGTAGTTAACAGCGGCAAGGCCATCCAGGTACCGGTCGGTACCTCGACCCTGGGCCGTATCATGAACGTACTGGGCGACCCCATCGACGAGAAGGGTCCGATCGGCGAAGAAGAGCGTTGGTCCATCCACCGCGAAGCCCCCAGCTACGAAGATCAGTCCAACAGCACCGAGCTGCTGGAGACCGGCATCAAGGTTATCGACCTGGTATGTCCGTTCGCCAAGGGTGGTAAGGTTGGTCTGTTCGGCGGCGCCGGTGTAGGCAAGACCGTCAACATGATGGAGCTGATCCGTAACATCGCGATCGAGCACAGCGGTTACTCCGTGTTCGCCGGTGTAGGTGAGCGTACCCGTGAGGGTAACGACTTCTACCACGAGATGATGGAGTCCAACGTACTGGACAAAGTATCTCTGGTTTACGGTCAGATGAACGAGCCGCCCGGAAACCGTCTGCGCGTGGCGCTGACCGGCCTGACCATGGCCGAGAAGTTCCGTGACGAAGGTCGTGACGTGCTGTTCTTCGTGGACAACATCTACCGTTACACCCTGGCCGGTACCGAAGTATCCGCACTGCTGGGCCGTATGCCCTCCGCAGTAGGTTACCAGCCGACCCTGGCCGAGGAGATGGGTGTTCTGCAAGAGCGCATCACCTCCACCAAGACCGGTTCCATCACCTCCGTACAGGCCGTTTACGTGCCTGCGGATGACTTGACCGACCCGTCTCCGGCGACCACCTTCGCCCACCTGGATGCGACCGTCGTACTGTCCCGTCAGATCGCGGCTCTGGGTATCTACCCGGCCGTTGACCCGCTGGACTCCACCTCCCGTCAGCTGGATCCGCTGGTGGTTGGCAAGGAGCACTACGAGACCGCTCGTGGCGTTCAGACCGTACTGCAGCGCTACAAGGAGCTGAAGGACATCATCGCCATCCTGGGTATGGATGAACTGTCAGAAGAAGACAAACTGACCGTAGCCCGTGCCCGTAAGATCGAGCGTTTCCTGTCCCAGCCGTTCTTCGTGGCAGAAGTGTTTACCGGTTCTCCGGGCAAATACGTGCCGCTGAAGGAAACCATCCGTGGCTTCCAGGGCATCCTGAAGGGCGAGTATGACGATCTGCCGGAGCAGGCGTTCTACATGGTTGGCGGCATCGACGAAGTCGTCGAGAAGTCCAAGAAACTGTAAGCCTCGATAGGAGGGCCCATGGCTGAGATGATCTCCTTTCACCTGGATGTGGTGAGCGCCGAAGGAAAACTGTTTTCCGGTCGCGTGCAATCTGCCCAGGTATCAGGCTCCGAAGGTGAGCTGGGTCTCCGCCACGGTCATGCTCCGTTGCTGACTGCCATCAAGCCGGGCCTGGTCCGCTTGATCAAGCAAAATGGTAGCGAAGAGGTGCTGTACATCTCCGGCGGCATGCTGGAAGTACAACCCGAAGCCGTGACCGTGCTGGCCGATACCGCCATTCGCGCCGACGATCTGGATGAGGCGAAAGCCCAGGAAGCCAAACGTCGTGCCGAAGAGCGGATCAACAGCTCCCATGGTGATATCGACTATGCTCAGGCGTCTGCCGAGCTGGCCAAAGCGATGGCCCAGTTGCGGGTTATCGATATCGTCAAAAAGAATTACCGTTAATCACGGTGATGCAAAAAGCGACCTTCGGGTCGCTTTTTTTTTGCCCGTTGGATAGACTCCGCCCAGCATTTCCACCTGTTTCAAAGGCTAGCTATGTCTCTCAACGTCGTGATCCTGGCAGCGGGCAAAGGCACCCGCATGCGTTCCTCCCTGCCCAAGGTGCTGCACCCGGTCGCCAACAAGCCGATGGTCTCCCATGTGATCGAGACCGCCCGCCAGATCGGTGCCGAACAGCTGCACCTGGTCTATGGCCACGGCGCCGAACTGCTGAAGGAGCGGATCCAGGCATCCGACCTGAACTGGGTGCTGCAGGCCCAGCAACTGGGGACCGGCCATGCCGTCGCCCAGGCCATTCCGTTCTGGCATGACGAAGACGACGTGCTGGTGCTCTACGGCGATACCCCGCTGATCCAGCCCGAGACCCTGCAACGCTTGCTGGCCGCCAAGACCGACGATGGCATGGCGCTGCTGACCGTGGTACTGGACAACCCGACCGGCTATGGCCGCATCGTGCGGGAACATGGTCAGGTGGTCGGCATTGTCGAGCAGAAGGATGCCAACGCCGAGCAACTTGCCATCCGCGAAGTGAACACCGGCGTGCTGGTGGCCAACGGTGGTCAGCTGCGCAGCTGGCTCTCCCGCCTGGACAACAAGAATGCCCAGGGCGAGTTCTATCTGACCGACGTCATCGCCATGGCCCATGGGGATGGCTGTGCCATCGCCGCCGTCCACCCGGACAGCGCCATGGAAGTGGAAGGGGCCAACAACCGGGTGCAGCTGGCGGCGCTCGAGCGCAGCTACCAGCAGATGCAGGCCGAGAAGCTGATGATCGCCGGCGCCACCCTGATCGATCCGGCCCGTTTCGATCTGCGGGGTTCCCTGGAAATCGGGGAGGAGGTGGTGATCGACGTCAACGTCATCATCGAAGGCAAGGTGGTGCTGGGCAATCACGTGCGCATCGGTGCCGGCAGCGTATTGAAGGATTGCGTGATCGGCGACCACACCGAGGTGAAACCCTACTCCGTCATCGAAGGTGCGCAAATTGCCGACCAGTGCTCGGTCGGGCCCTTTACCCGCCTGCGCCCGGGTGCCGTGCTGGAGCAGGATGCCCATGTCGGCAACTTCGTCGAGATGAAGAAGGCCCGGCTGGGTGTGGGCTCGAAGTGCGGTCATCTGACCTATCTGGGTGATGCCGAGATCGGAGCCAAGGTGAACATCGGTGCTGGCACCATCACCTGCAATTACGACGGGGTGAACAAGTTCCAGACCATCATCGAGGACGATGTCTTCGTCGGCTCCGATACCCAGCTGGTGGCGCCGGTGCGGATCGGCAAGGGGGCGACCCTGGGGGCGGGTTCCACCATCACCAAGGATGTGGCGGAAAACGAGCTGGTGATCACCCGGGTGCCCCAGCGCCACATTCCGAACTGGGCTCGCCCGGTCAAGAAGAAGTGATGCCCGATCAATGAAATGCAAACCGGCGCCCGAGGGCGCCGGTTTTTTTGCTTATGGCTGATGACTGGTGTCACTGGTCGATGGCTGGGGGGCCGCCCATGCGGTGGCGGAGGGACTGTTCTCCATCACCTGATACCAGTCGAGCTTGCGAGTCAGCCCCATGACCAGCGCCAGGGTGGCGAACAGCAGCAGGGCGCCGAGCAACAGGGCTGTCTCCTCGGCCTGCAGCAGCCCGAACAGGATGGCGTAGACCAGCCCCAGCAGGGCGGCGAATCCCATGCCCTGTTTTGGGCCGCCCAGCACATGGCTCAGGTAAAAGCCGTTGAGGGCCACACTGGCCAGGGCGGCAATGAGATAGGCCAAGGTAAAGCCGAGATGCTCGGTCAGCGCCAGCAGCACCAGATAGAAGATGGCCAGCCCCATGCCCACCAGCGCGTACTGGATGGGGTGTACCCGCAGCCCCTTGAGCAGCTCGAACATGAAGAAGCTGATGAAGGTGAGGCCGATGAACAGCAGGGCATATTTGGCGGCCCGCTCGTTCAGCTGATAGTGATCCACCGGTTGCACCAGGCTGACGCTGAATGACGGCAGTTTGGTACCGGCTCCCTTCATCATGCGGTTGAAGCGGCTCTCCATGTCGGTGGCGAACCAGCTGGTCTGCCAGCTTGCCTCGAACCCTTGATCCGCAAGGGTGCGTTCACCGGGCAGAAAGTCGCCGAGAAAATTGGGATGGGGCCAGTTGCCGCTTAGGTGAAACCGGCTGTCCTGTCCGAGCGGCACCACTTCCAGCGCATTCATGCCTTGCAGATCGAGCTCGATGTGAAAGCGGCCATCTTCGTCTGGCAAGGCGTCGAGCGGGGCATGGATCCCCACTCGCCCGTCCCCCAGCTGGGCACCAGGGGCAAACGGGATGCGTTGCTCCCCCCATTGCAGTTCGGGTACGCGGCTGATGCCCCGGGCATCGGAGAGGATCAGGCTGAGATAGGGTTTGCCCGGCACCAGGGCGGGATCCGCCGGGTCGAAGCTCAGGTTCGGGTTGCCGGCCACCAGCCCCTTGTCAGCCAGGCTGGTGGGCATCAGGCCGGAGAGTGAGAGGCGACTGTGATAAATCTGGGCCTGATAGATGCCGAGCTTGCGCGGGGTCACCTCCATGCTGGCCCGCACGTCCAGCCTCTGGGGCAGCAGGTAGCGATAGACCTGCTCCTTGCGCACGAAATGTTTGCCATCCTGCTCGACGGTGACGGCCCGGGTATAGGGCTGTACCAGTACGGGCCCCATCAGGCGCTGGGGCCCGCTGTGGCTGGCCATGATGCTGTGAATGGCCTGACTGCGATAGGCCTGGCGCTCCCGATTCAGCTCCATGATGGCGTGAACCGGGATCATCATCAGCAGGCAGAGCAACAGCAGCAGGGCGATCTTGTGGGTGAAAATCTGTTTGACCATGACACGTCTCCTTGTTGTTGAACGGGAGTGTGCTGGGGTCGCGTGAAGGGAGGATGGGGCAGTGTGAAGTGGTGGTGAAGGGGGATAAAAAAACCGGCGCCAGGCGCCGGTGTTGCTGGCATCAGAGTGTCTTCAACCGGGCCGGCAGGGCGGCGAACACCTCCTCCCTGGCCCTGAGGGAAGCGAACTGCTTGCCCGGCTTCTGGATGACGGTGTGGACGAAGATGAGCGTCTTGCCCTGTTTGCTGGCCCAGCCGACGAACCAGCCGATCTGCTGCTCCCTGTCCAGGCTGCCATCCAGCAGCTTGGGGTAACCCATGCCGGTCTTGCCGTGGATCTGCCAACCGTCGATGTCGGGCTGACGCATCAGGTTGGCGGTATGGCGCAGGGTCTGGGCGGAGACCGGCAGCTTGCCGCTCACCATCTTGCCAAGGAAGCGGGCTTGCTCCTGGGGGCTGATGGCGAGGCTGGCGCTGAGCCAGGCCTGGGTCAGACCGTCGTGCTTGCCCGGGTTGCCTTCGAGATCCCGGTTGCCGTAGTCGAAGCTGTCCACGTAGTGCTGGAAGCGAGCCTCTCCCAGCCACTCGGTGAGGCGCTGGGAATACCAGATGACGGAGTTCTTCATCCAGCTGCTCGGGGTGGTGGTCTGTTTCCACTCCGGCAGGAAATCAGGATCACCGGCCTTGAACGGCAGGGCCGGCAGTTGTTCATCCACCAGGAAGCCGCTGTCATAGCCCATCAGTGCCAGCGGGATCTTGAAGGTGGAGGCCGGGGTCAACTGGGCGGCACAGTCCCCCTGGGTGCTGACGGGTTTGCCGGTTCCATCCGCAAACAGCATGCAGCCAGAAGCGGCGCTGGCAGGCAGTGCACAGAAGAGGCCAGCAGCAAGCAGACCGGACAACAGCATACGGGGCATATCTATCTCCTTGATTAATATGAATGCGCATCGACGGGGAAGGTCGTCATCGAGGAGGTGCAGCTTAGCCCGGCTCTGTGTGCTTGGTGTGAAGTGTCCTCAGTTGCCGGGCAGCCAGAGTGTGGCCAGCACCCCCCCGTCCGGCTGATTGGCAAGAGCAAGATGGCCGCCATGCTGGCGTGCCACCTCCATGGCAAAACTGAGCCCGAGGCCGCTGCTTTTTCCCTTGTCTGGCCTTGGCAGGGAGTAGAAACGCTCGAAAATCCTGGGCAGCGCAAAGTCGGGAATGCCTGGCCCCTGATCCCGCACCCGGAAGCAATAACCCCCCTCCTCCATGGCGCCGCTCAGCACCAGGGTACTGCCGACGGGGGCGAAATCGAGGGCGTTGTCCAGCAGGTTGCCAAGGGCCTGCTCCACCAGCAGGGGATCCCACTTCTGCTTCTGACCTTCCCCCAGCTCGGCGTGCAGGGAGATCTGGCGGCGCTGGGCCTGGATCTGGCGGGCGTCGAGCACCCGTCTGCCCAGCCGGGCCGGCTCGACGGATTGTCTGTCCAGCCCCTGCCCTGATTCGAGGCGGGCGAGTTGCAGCATGCGCTCGATCAGCTGCTGCATGCGGGCCGTCTCCAGATTGATGTTGCCGATAAAGCGCTTTGCGATGTCCGGCGGCGGCGCCTCGGCCAGAATCTCCCCCGCCCCGCGAATGGCCGCCAGCGGGCTTTTGAGCTCGTGGGTCAGGCTGTGGACATAGGCCTCGATATAGGCCTTGCCGTCCAGTTGGCGGCGCATGGTTTCCAGGGAGTGGCCTAGCCTGTCCAGTTCGGGGCTGTAGAGGCGCGGCAGGCTGGCGGGCTGACCCTGACTGATTGCATCTGCATAGTGCACCAGCTTGCCGATGGCGCGGTTGAGCCACCACACTAGCAAGGCGCCGATGAGCAGCGAGATGAACAGCAGCAGGGCCGCCCCTCTTAGTAACTGGTGTTCGCTGCGCTCTATCATGGGCTGCAGGGTGCTGTTGGGCTTGGCGACGGTGAGGGAGCCGAGGATGTCATCCCCTTCCCGCAGCGGGGCGGCCACGTGCATCACCGAGCTGGCGGGATCGTCGGGGTCGCTGCGGGTGCTGCGGGCGCCATATTCGCCGCGCAGGGTCAGGTAGACGTCGTTCCAGCGGGAATAGTCCTTGCCCAGATCCACCCCGTCCGAGTCGTAGACCACCCTGCCCTTCGCGTCGGTCACATAGATGCGGTACTCCGCCTGCTGCTTGAGGTGGCCATCGATGAGGGCATTGATGGGACTCTGGTTGAGGCGGGCGAAGGCGCTGGCCAGCCGGCCATTCGCCATCTTTCCTTCCTGCATGTCGTCCAGGGCCAGGGGGGCCAGCATCTGCGCCATGTCCACCAGGGTATCTTCGGTGGCGCTGCGTACCCCGGGCTTGATCTCCTCGACGAAGATCTCCAGCACGAACCAGGCGGCCAGGGCGAAGATCAGCACCAGGCCGCACAGCAGTTGCAATCCGATTCTCATCTCATCCCCCTGCCGATGCCCGGCCACCCTGAGTTCATGCCAGCTCCAGACTGTAGCCCAGCCCGCGGTGTGTCAGGATCAGGTTGGCGTCAGGGTCCCGCTCCCGCAGCTTGGCTCTCAGGGTCTTGATGTGGGTGTCGACGGTGCGATCCAGACTCTCTTCCGCATCCTGCCACACCAGATCCATCAGCTGCTGGCGGGAGTAGACCCGACCCGGCGCCAGCATCAGGGTCTTGAGCAGCAGGTACTCATAGCGGGTGAGCGTCAGGGGCTGGCCCAGGAAGCAGATTCGTGCCCGCTCCTCGTCCAGGGCGAGTGGCTGTATCGGCTGGTAGGGGGCGGGCTGGCTGCGGCGCAGGATGACCCGCACCCGGGCGCACACCTCACGGGGTGAGAAGGGTTTGGCCACATAGTCGTCTGCCCCTATCTCCAGCCCGATCAGCCTGTCTATCTCCTCGCTGCGAGCGGTGAGAAACATCAGGGGAATATCGGTCAGTGCCCGCACCCGCTTGCACAGTTCAAAACCGCTGATATCCGGCAGCCCCACATCCAGGATCAAAAAATCCGGTCGCGTCTGTTCCAGTCGCGCCAGCAACGGCTGACCAAGGGGGAACCACTCCACCTCGAAACCATCGGTCTGCAGGGCATAGATCAGGGTATCGGCAATGCTGGCTTCATCTTCCACCAGCCAGATGAGTCGTTTTTGCATGGCGTCCTCGTCGCAAATCGGCCCCTCATTCTGGCATCGAACCAAATCGGATCCTATTTGCCGTTTGATTTTTCCCGAAAAGACATTAATATTTCGCCATTCTTTCGAATCGAAACTTATAAATGACCAAACGCAACACACAGCAGCGCCGTCACACCATAGTGAGTCTGGTGCAGGAGCAGGGGGAAGTCAGCGTCGATGCCCTGGCCAAACACTTCGCCACTTCCGAGGTGACCATCCGCAAAGATCTGGCGGTGCTGGAGACCGGTGGCCTGTTGCTGCGTCGCTACGGCGGTGCCGTTCCCCTCCCCAGCGAGATGGTGGTGGACAGCAACCCGGAACAAGTTTCGAATCGAAAGCTGGCCATTGCCCGCGCCGCCGCCGAGCGGATCCGCGATCACAACCGCGTCATCATCGACAGCGGCAGCACCACCAGCGCCATGATCCCCATGCTGGGCAACAAGCGCGGCCTCATTGTCATGACCAACTCCCTCAATGTGGCCGGTGCCCTGCGCGAGCTGGAAAACGAGCCCACCCTGCTGATGACAGGCGGGACCTGGGATCCCCATTCCGAATCTTTCCAGGGGCAGGTGGCGGAGCAGGTGCTGCGCTCCTATGACTTCGACCAGCTCTTCATCGGTGCCGATGGCATCGACCCGGAGCGGGGCACCACCACCTTCAACGAGCTGGTGGGCCTCTCCCGGGTCATGGCCGAGGTGTCGCGGGAGGTCATCGTCATGGTGGAGTCGGAAAAGATCGGCCGCAAGATCCCCAATCTCGAGCTGCCCTGGTCCGGCATCCATACCCTGGTGACCGACGAGGGGCTGGCCAGTGCGGCCAGAGAACAGATTCAGGCCAGGGGGATCACGCTGATTTGCGCCCCCGTGGCCGTGTGATTTGAACAAACCATTATCCAACCGAATTAACGTCTTACGTTTCAAGGAGAAGTCTATGTGTGGCATCGTCGGGGCCGTCGCCCAACGTGATGTGGCTGAAATCCTGGTAGAAGGCCTGCGCCGTCTGGAATACCGTGGCTACGATTCGGCCGGTGTTGCCGTGTTCAGCGCCAACCAGCCGCTGCAGCGGGTGCGTCGCCTCGGCAAGGTGGCCGAACTGGCCAAGGCACTGGAGGAGCAGTCCGTCCACGGTGGTACCGGCATTGCCCACACCCGCTGGGCTACCCATGGCGAGCCGTCCGAGCGCAATGCTCACCCCCATGTCTCCGAGCATATCGTGGTGGTGCACAACGGCATCATCGAGAACCACGAAGAGCTGCGGGAAGAGTTGAAGGCGCTGGGCTATGTGTTCAGCTCCGACACCGACACCGAAGTGATCGCCCACCTGGTGCACCACGAGCTGAAATCCGCCCCCAGCCTGCTGGCGGCCATGCAGGTCGCGGTGAAGCAACTGCGCGGCGCTTACGGCACCGTGGTCATGGATAGCCGTGACGACAGCCGCGTGGTGGTGGCCCGTTCCGGCTCCCCTCTGGTGATCGGCCGCGGCATCGGTGAGAACTTCATCGCCTCCGACCAGATGGCCCTGCTGCCGGTGACCCGCCGCTTCATCTTCCTGGAAGAGGGTGACGTAGCCGAAGTGACCCGCCGCGACGTGCACATCTTCGATACCGACGGCGAGGCCGTGGTGCGCGAAGAGCTGGAGTCCGAGCTGTCCCACGATGCCGGTGACAAGGGTGAATACCGTCACTACATGCTGAAAGAGATCTACGAGCAGCCAAAGGCCATCACCAACACCCTGGAAGGCCGCCTGGGCAGCGATCACGTGGTGGTCGAGTCCTTCGGCAACGGCGCCCGTGCCATTTTCGACAAGGTCGAGCACGTCCAGATCGTCGCCTGCGGCACCTCCTACAACTCCGGCATGGTGGCGCGCTACTGGTTTGAAGAGATCGCCGGCGTCTCCTGCGACGTGGAGATCGCCTCCGAGTTCCGCTACCGCAAGTCCGTGGTGCGCCCCAACAGCCTGCTGGTGACTCTTTCCCAGAGCGGAGAAACCGCCGATACCCTGGCAGCCCTGCGGTTGGCCAAGGAATCCGGTTACATGAGCTCCCTGGCCATCTGCAACGTACCGGGCTCCTCCCTGGTGCGCGAATCCGACCTGGCCTTCATGACCCGGGCTGGTGCCGAGATCGGGGTGGCGTCCACCAAGGCGTTCACCACCCAGCTGGCCGGTCTGCTGATGCTGGTGGCCTCCGTCGGTCACTGCCGTGGCAACCTGAGCGCCGCCGTCGAGGCCGAACTGGTCAAGGCGCTGCAAGCCTTGCCTGTGCGCATCAAGGAGAGCCTGGCCCTGGCCAAGCAGATCGAGACTCTGGCCGAAGAGTTTGCCGACAAGCACCACAGCCTGTTCCTCGGTCGTGGCAGTCAGTACCCCATCGCCATGGAAGGGGCGCTCAAACTCAAGGAGATATCCTACATCCACGCAGAAGCCTATGCCGCCGGTGAGTTGAAGCATGGCCCGCTGGCGCTGATCGATGCCGAGATGCCCATCATAGTGGTAGCGCCGAACAACGATCTGCTGGAGAAGCTCAAGTCCAACGTGGAAGAGGTGCGTGCCCGTGGCGGTATCCTCTATGTGTTCGCCGATGCGGACGCCGGTTTCAAGAGCGACGAGACCATGCGGGTGATGAGCCTGAACCACGTGGAAGAGATGATCGCGCCGATCGTCTATACCGTGCCGTTGCAGTTGCTCTCCTACCACGTCGCCCTCATCAAGGGCACCGACGTGGATCAGCCACGCAACTTGGCCAAATCCGTGACTGTGGAATAAGCCGTCGCCGGAAATGAAAAAAGAGCCGCATTGCGGCTCTTTTTATTTTGGCAAAACAGGCTACGACAGCCGCAGGTTGGTGATGGTGACGTCGTCCAGGGAAGGCACAATGATGCCGCTGGAGATGCTCTTGGCGATCGCCTGGTTGCGGTTGCGCGAGTCCGTCTTGTTGGTGACCTGATTGAGGTGGAAGTTCACGGTTCGCTCGCTGATGCCGAGGATGGTGGCGATCTCCCAGGAGGTCTTGCCCTCGCTGGCCCAGAAAAGGCACTCCTTCTCCCGATCCGACAGCTCGGCCAGGTATTTCATCAGGTCTGGTCTGGCCTTGATGAGGGTCAGGGCCGAGTTGAAGATGTAGCTGGCGCAGAATGACAGCAGGGGAACGTTTTCAAACATCAGATCGGAATTGGACTTCTCCTTGCTGATGAAAGAGAGGATGCCGTGTTCCCCCTGCGGCGTGTGCAGCGGGAAGGAGACGCCGTTCCTCACCCCGAAGTCGGCGGCCAGGTTCATCACCTCCCTGCTGGCGCTGGGCAACCAGGGGGCATCACAATCGAGCTTGTTCCAGAAGATGGGCTGGGTCTGCTTCAGTCCCAGGAAGACGACCGGATCCTGGGTCAGGTAGTGCCGTTCCGAATAGGCATCAAACCAGCTGGTGGGGCAGTTGTTGAACAAGGCCACATGGGATTTCTGCATACTGATGGGGAAAATAATCAGCAAACGGAAGTAATCAAACCCCATCTGATGACTGAAGCGCTCCAGTTGTTGCTGGATCTCTCTGGTCTTCTTCGCCTTGGTGAACCGATCTATGTGTTCCCAGATCGCATCGTTAAACATGTAAGTCTCCTTTTTCGATCACTTATCTTGCTGATCGAAAAGACATTTTTTAGTTATTTAAAATGGTGTTGCGACTACCAACGCCAGTTATTCCCGTACTTGTCTAAAAAGTATCCTGTTTTTTCGGCCAGAGGCCAAGAAAATCATCTGATTGCCAGTGACCCTACTCTTTGAGACAATGAGAATAGTTATCATTGTTAAGATTTATATCATGAACAAGTTTTGGGGTCTGGCCTTGTTACCCATGGCCGTTCATTGCGTCGTGTCCGCCGACGAAGTGGTTGCGCCAGCATTGAAGAACAGTATCGCCGACGGGAAAGCCTCCCAGCTGCGTGTGGAGAAAGCCGCCGATGGAGCCGTCGCCGCCAGGATTGAGCTGCAAAATGCCCAACTGCAACTGCGGGATCTGGAAGCCTACAACCGCTACATGCAGTCTCTGGTGGCCGATCAGCAAAACGAGCTGGGCAAGCTGAGCCAGCAGTTGGAAGCGGTACAGGAGACCAGGCAGGGGCTTGTCCCCCTGATGCTGCAGATGCAAGCCGATCTGGAACAGCTGGTACAGGATGACATCCCGCTGCGCAGGGAGGATCGTCTGGCGCGGGTTGCTGCCTTGAAAGCGACGCTGGCCAGAGCCGATGTGAGCGAGGCGGAGAAGTTCCGCCAGCTATTGCAGGCCTATCAGATTGAAGCCGAATACGGCAGCAGGCTGGACCATTATTCCGCCGAGCTGGTGCTGGATGGCGCACCGCGCCGGGTCGATGTGCTGGCTCTGGGTCGGGTCTCCCTGCTGGCGATGACAGCCGATCGCTCCCAGGCGTGGCGTTGGTCTGCCGAGCACAAGCAGTGGCAAGCCCTCGACGGCCAGTGGCTCTCCCCCATCGCCGAGGCGTTGGAAATGGCTGCCGACAAGAAAGTTCCCCAGTTGTTGAATGTCCCCCTTTCCGTCAGCCGTGGTCAGGAGGCCCAGTCATGAGCGTCACCATGAAGTGGTTACCCCTTGCCCTCGCCCTCTCTCTGGGCACCACAGCCGCCGTGGCCGAGGAAGCCTGGCAGCAGCAGGAACAGGCCCGTGAACAGAAGGCTCAGCAGGATCTGGCGTCTGTCTCCAGGGAGCTGAGCAGTGCCCGTACCAAGCTGGCCGAGGCCCAGCGCCTGAGCAAGGAGCTGGCCAGCCAGTTCGCGGCCAATGAAAAGCAGCTGGTGGAGCTCAATACCCAGTGGGAGCAAGCCTCCGGCGACATGAACGACATCTTTGCGGTCACCCGTCAGGGGGCAAGCGATGCGGTCAAGCTGCTGAGCGAATCCGCCGTCGAGGGCCAGTATCCTGATCGCCTCGCCCTGCTGAAAACCATGGCACAGGATAAACAGGTGCCTGATCGCGCCGCCCTTGCCCTGCTGCCAGCCACCTTGCTACAGGAGATCCGCGAATCGGGCCGGGTTGCCCAGTTCAACGGCAAGGTGCTTGATGCCCAGGGCGTTGCCAGCGAGCAGACGTTGACCCGGATCGGCAGCTTCGCCCTGCTGGGCGATGCTGGTTTCTTGCAACCGGAGGCCGAAGGCCTGAGTCCGGTGTTGGGCCTGCCAGGCAGCGTGCTTTCCGCTGTGGCCGCTTATCAGGGTCAGGAGGGAGAAGCGTTGCCGCTGGATCCCTCCCACGGTGTTCTGCTCGATATGCTGGCCCAGGCGCCCACCTTCTGGCAGCAAGTCCAGCAGGGCGGCCAGGTCGGCGCCATCATCGTGCTGCTGGCCGCTATCGGCCTGGGGATCGCTGGAGTACGGCTGTGGAGCCTCTCTCGCGAACTGGGTCGGGTTCGTCGCCAGCTCAAGAGCGGTGAATATCATGCCGACAACGCCCTCGGCCGGGTGCTGACGGTGGCTGACAAGCATCCAGAACTGAGCATGGAGACCCTCGAACTGCGTCTGGATGAGGCGATCCTGCAGGAGACCCCTCGCCTGGAGCGCGGCATCGGCATGGTCAAGGTGATCGCGGCCATCGCCCCCATGCTGGGTCTGCTCGGGACCGTGACCGGTATGATCGGCACCTTCCAGGCCATCACCCAGTTCGGTACCGGCGATCCCAAGATCATGGCGGGCGGCATCTCCATGGCCCTGGTCACCACGGTGCAGGGTCTGGTGGCGGCCATTCCGCTGATCCTGGCCCACAGCCTGTTGCAGTCCCGTTTCACCGAGCTCTCCAACGTGCTGGAACAGCAGGTGGCCGGGATCCTGGCCGAGCGGGCCGAAAGCAATGGTGACAGGGTGGAGCGGGTAGCATGATGCTCGACATCTGGCAGCAGTTGCAGAGCTTCATGGGCCGTGGTGGCCCGGTGCTCTGGGTCATTCTGGCCTTGCTGGTGCTGATGTGGATTCTGATGATCGAGCGGCTGCTCTACCTCAACCTGGGGTTTGCACCGTTGCAGCGTGAGCTGCTGGGCCGCTGGCAGGCGCGTCGCGAGCGTCACAGCTGGCACGCTCGCGCGATTCGCGGGCGCTGGCTGGCAGAAGTGGAGCTGGCGCTCAACCGTCATCTGATCTTCATCCGCACCCTGGTGGTGCTCTGCCCCATGCTGGGGTTGCTGGGTACAGTGACCGGCATGATAGGCGTATTCGATGCGCTGGCTGCGGCCAACCGCTTTAACCCGGAGAGCATGGCGGGCGGGATCTCCCGCGCCACCATCCCCACCATGGCAGGCATGGTGGTGGCCCTCTCCGGCGTGTTGTTACTTAGCCGGCTCGAGAGTCAGGCCAAGCGTGCGCTGGCCAAGACCCGGGACGGCCTGCGAGAAGAGAAGGTAATGCAATGAGACGGCAATCCAAACGCCAGCGCGATGAAGTGCAGATCGACATGACCCCCATGCTGGATATCGTCTTCATCATGCTGATCTTCTTCATCGTGACCACCTCCTTCGTGCGCGAAGCCGGGCTTGAGGTACACAGACCCCAGGCCAGCCAGGCCAAGGCGCAGAAGTCCTCCAGCATCATGCTGGCGATCGGCGCTCAGGGGCAGATCTTCCTCGACCGCAAACAGGTGGATGTGGAGCGGGTGCAGGCCACCCTCGCCCGACTGTTGGCGGAGCAGCCCGAGGCAAGCCTGGTGATCCAGGCCGATGAACGGGTACCCCACGGCAAGGTGGTGCGGGTGATGGATGAAGCCAAGGCGGCAGGCATCGCCAACATCGCCGTAGCGGTGGCACCGAAATGAAACACAAGTTGATGAGCCTGGGACTGGGGATCGCCCTCAGTCTGGGCATCCTGTTGTTCATGGCCACCCTGGTGGAGCCGCCCGGAGGGGAGAAGGCGACCACAGAGCAGAAATCCATCGTCATCAACATGCAGAACGAGGTGACCGAGGTACAGGTGCGTGAGCGGCCGGTACCCCAGGAGCCGGAACCCTTGCCGGAGCCGCCTGCCGCGCTGGCTTCGACACCGATGCCCATGCCGGCGGCGGCCCCGCTGCCTTCGGTACAGCCGAGCCTGGATCTGGTCTCGACCCTGAGTGCGGTACAGGTCTCTGCCCCTGGCGTGGCGACCAGTCCCACTCCGGTCGCGAGCGGCAATTTCCATGGTCAGCAGCAGGGCGCTGGAATCGGTGCCGGCGACATGCTGATGCCACTGCAACGGGTTGAGCCTGTTTATCCCTACCGGGCCCAGCAGGCCGGCATCGAGGGGTCCGTGACCTTGCGTTTCAGCGTCGATGCCGACGGCCGGGTACAGGATGTGGAGGTGGTCGAGGCCAAGCCGAAGCGCCAGTTCGAGCGAGCGGCCATTCAGGCGATCAACAAGTGGCGCTATCAGCCGAGGCCGGGCGCCACCGACAAGCTGGTGCAAGTCATCACGCTCAAATTCAAATTGGAGTCATAACCATGTTGCGGATCTGGATCTGTCTGCTGGCCCTGGTCAGCCAAGCCTGTCTGGCGATGGAGGTGAGCCCTCATTTCTCCCGCCAGCTGGAGCCCGTGATGAAGCTCTATCAATCCGGCCAGTGGCAACAGGCCCAGAGCAAGGCGGCTGTGCTCAAACCCGGTTCCGAGGCTGAGCACGCCTGGCTGGCGCAGTTACAAGCCTCTCTGGCCGCCAACCTGCAGCAGACCGCACAGGCGAGTCGCTATGTGGAGCAGGCTCTTGCCTATAAAGAGTGGCCAGAGCAGCAACGACTTCAGTTGTTGCGTCTGCGAGGGGATATCCAGGCCCAGCAATCCAACTGGTCCGGCGCCATCGCCAGCTACAAGGCCGCATTGGCCATCAAGGCTGACGATGCCTTGCGTCTGCGCTTGGCTGGCCTCTATTACCACAACAAGCAGTACGGCGAGGCAGCCAGCCAGAGTGAACAACTGTTGAAGAAAAGCTGGCAGAAGCAGGCAGCCATCATCCGCCTCTCCTCCCTCACTGCATTGCAGCGTTACGGCGTGGCTGCGGATCAGGCCGAAGAGTTGATCCGCCGCGAGCCAAAAGAGAGCAAGTGGTGGCAGCAGGCTGTGTCGCTCAATCTCTCCGCCAAGCGTGGTGATCGAGCGCTTGCACTGCTGCAAACTGCCATCGACCGTCAACTGATGGATGATGCCGCCGCCCGCAACCAGCTAATCCGCCTGTATGCCTGGCAGGGACTGCCCTATCGCGGTGCGCGTCTGCTGGAGTCTGCCATGGCCAAGGGACAGATGAAGCAGAGCGCAGAGAATCGCCAATTGCTGGCCCAGTTGTGGGAAGGGGCACGTGAGTGGCCGAAGGCTGTGGACAGCTGGCAACTGCTTGCCCGGGAACATGCTCACCCCAAGGCCGCCATGCGTGCCGCCGAACTGCTGCTGCAACAGGGCAAGACGGATGCCGCCATGACCCAGCTCGCGGCCATCAAGTCAGTGAAGGGAGAGCAGGGCAACAGAGCCAAGGCCCTGCTGGTGCAGGCACACCTCAATAAAGAACAATATGCTCAGGCGCTGGTGTTGGCTCGCGAGCTGCAACAGCAGAACAACTGGCAAGACAGGGCGACCAGCTGGGTCAACTACATTCAGGCCCAGACTGACGGTATGAACAAAAAATCGGTATGAAACTGGGGTAAACTCTGATTTCATGGGGTTTAGCCTGCTTTTTCAGCAAACGAGCGCATTTTTACAAAAAGCCCTTGTCATCGCGGCGCGGCTCCCTATAATGCGCCCCTACCAGCACGGCGGACCACGCCAACCTGATGAGCCAGCTTCCTTAGGAAGTGGGCGCCGAAAGAAAAGCGAAAACAACCGCTTGACTTTCGAAGTGAGGAGCGTAAGATGCGCCTCCTCAACGCGATAAGCGTGACGCTCTTTAACAATTTGAATCAAGCAATCTGTGTGGGCACTCACAGCATCGAGCATCAAAAACAATTTTTGATTTTCAATGTCTGATGAAGTGACCAAAGCAACGAAAGTTGCAGCAGTTAATTCAGCAATTCATTGAGCCGCTTTTCGAAGCAACCAAACTTAAATTGAAGAGTTTGATCATGGCTCAGATTGAACGCTGGCGGCAGGCCTAACACATGCAAGTCGA
>NZ_JAPCIY010000008.1:0-94944 GCF_027707645.1 Aeromonas sp. QDB30
CCCTGTCGATGGAGGCGCATTATAGGGAGCGAATTCGTTCTGGCAACCCCTCCTCTGCAATAAAATTGCAAAAATCGACACTTTTTTAGTTATTCATATCTAAGCACAGCTTTTATACAGGCTTACCCACAGAAGAAGCCCTCAACGGCACTACAGCAGCCACACGCCATGACTCACGCCTGCTTAATACGTCAGATGAACAATGACATTGCCCCACTCTGGGCTATGTAACACGAACCGCTGTCGTTCAGGTAGAGATAAAGACTTAATATAGAGACTATTGAAAAATCATCGCTCACTTACAAAGTAAGGCAGTAGAGGCAGTAGAGGCAGTAGAGGCAGTAGAGGCAGTAGAGGCAGTAGAGGCAGTAGAGGCAGTAGAGGCAGTAGAGGCAGTAGAGGCAGTAGAGGCAGTAGAGGCAGTAGAGGCAGTAGAGGCAGTAGAGGCAGTAGAGGCAGTAGAGGCAGTAGAGGCAGTATCAGAATCCACCAGAAGAAAAGCCGGGACAAGCCCGGCTTTTTCTTTTATCACTCAGCAGCTGCTTCAGCAGCGGCCGGGCGGTCTACCAGCTCAATGTAAGCCATAGGAGCGTTGTCGCCAGCACGGAAACCGCATTTCAGAATGCGAGTATAACCGCCGGCGCGCTCCAGGTAGCGCGGGCCCAGTTCATTGAACAGCTTAGCCACGATCGCGTTATCGCGAGTACGGGCAAATGCCAGGCGACGATTAGCAACGCTATCAGTCTTGGCAAGGGTGATCAGCGGTTCAACTACACGACGCAGCTCTTTTGCCTTAGGCAGAGTCGTCTTGATGATCTCATGACGAACCAGGGAGCTGGCCATGTTGCGGAACATAGCCTGACGATGGCTGCTGTTCCGGTTCAGTTGACGACCACTCAAACGATGGCGCATGACCTTATCCTTCTAACTAAATCTGTGAAACCCGTAATCTGGATTACTCGTCAGCGATGCTGGCGGGCGGCCAGTTCTCAAGGCGCATGCCAAGAGACAGACCACGGGAGGCCAACACGTCCTTGATCTCAGTCAGGGACTTCTTACCGAGGTTAGGAGTCTTAAGCAACTCAACTTCGGTACGCTGTACCAGATCACCAATATAGTGGATAGCTTCTGCCTTCAGACAGTTCGCTGAACGAACTGTCAGCTCCAAATCATCGACAGGACGCAGCAGAATCGGATCAAACTCGGGTTTCTCTTCTTTCTTCTCGGGCACGCTGACATCGCGCAGATCCACGAAGGCTTCCAGTTGCTCTGCCAGAATAGTGGCTGAACGACGGATGGCTTCTTCCGGATCCAGAGTACCATTGGTCTCCATGTCGATAACCAGCTTGTCCAAGTCGGTGCGCTGTTCCACACGTGCCGCCTCGACATTGTAGGCGATGCGAACGATGGGGCTGAACGCGGAGTCCAGCAGCAGGCGACCGATAGGACGCTCTTCATCATCGTTGTGAACACGAGCAGAAGCAGGCACATAACCACGACCGCGCTGAACTTTCAGGCGCATGCTGATCTCAGCATTTGCACCAGTCAGGTGGCAGATTACGTGCTCCGGGTTTACGATCTCGACTTCATCACCGTGAGTGATATCACCAGCGGTAACGGGGCCTGTTCCAGACTTGGTCAGGGACAGAGTTACCTCGTCCTTGCCTTCCAGCTTCACAGCGATACCTTTCAGGTTGAGCAGGATTTCAAGAATGTCTTCCTGTACACCTTCTTTGCTGCTGTACTCGTGCAGTACTCCGTCGATCTCGACTTCAGTAACCGCACAACCGGGCATAGATGACAGCAAAATACGACGCAGGGCATTGCCCAGCGTGTGGCCAAAGCCACGCTCAAGCGGCTCGAGAGTCACTTTCGCGTGAGTCGGGCTAACTTGCTCGATGTCAACTAGCCGCGGTTTAAGAAAATCTGTTACAGAACCCAGCATTGTGTCCTCTCTTTAGAAGCTAGCTTTACTTGGAGTAAAGCTCGACGATCAGCTGTTCGTTAATGTCGGCAGACAGGTCGGAACGCTCAGGCAGGCGCTTGAAGGCACCTTCCATCTTAGCAGCGTCAACCTCTACCCAAGTCGGCTTCTCGCGCTGACCAGCAACTTCCAGGGAAGCTTTGATACGCGCTTGCTTCTTAGCCTTCTCGCGAACGCAGATCACGTCCTCAGGGGATACCTGGAAAGAAGGAACATTCACAACGCGGCCGTTTACCATGATGGCTTTGTGGCTCACCAGCTGACGAGATTCAGCACGAGTGGCGCCGAAGCCCATGCGGTAGACGACGTTGTCCAGACGACCTTCCAGCAGCTGCAACAGGTTTTCACCGGTGTTACCCTTTTGACGGGCAGCGTCGCGGTAGTAGTTGCGGAACTGTTTTTCCAATACGCCGTAGATACGACGTACTTTTTGTTTCTCGCGCAGTTGCACACCGTAGTCGGACAGACGCGCTTTACGCGCACCGTGTTGACCAGGAACGGTGTCAATCTTGCACTTAGAATCAATCGCACGAACACCAGACTTCAGGAAGAGGTCGGTGCCCTCACGACGGCTAAGCTTAAGCTTAGGACCGATATATCTTGCCATCTTCTTTCTCCAACAATCCTAGACCAAGTAGCTACAGCGTTACACGCGGCGCTTCTTGGGAGGACGACAACCGTTGTGCGGGATCGGAGTCACATCAGTAATGTTAGTGATGCGGAAACCAGCCGCGTTCAGAGCGCGGATGGAAGACTCACGACCGGGACCCGGACCTTTGACCATGACTTCCAGGTTCTTCACGCCGTATTCTTTGGCGATCTCACCAGCACGCTCAGCAGCTACCTGGGCAGCAAACGGAGTGGACTTACGGGAACCACGGAAACCGGAACCACCAGAGGTAGCCCAAGACAGAGCATTGCCCTGACGGTCAGTAATGGTCACGATTGTGTTGTTGAAAGATGCATGAACGTGCGCAATACCGTCGCTCACTTGCTTTTTAACGCGCTTGCGAGCACGAGTCGGAGTTTTAGCCATTTTCTACCTTCCCGTTACTTCTTGATAGCCTTGCGCGGACCCTTACGGGTACGAGCGTTGGTCTTGGTACGTTGACCACGAACAGGCAGGCTACGACGGTGACGCAAACCACGGTAGCAACCCAGATCCATCAATCGCTTGATGTTCATGGAAATCTGACGACGCAGGTCACCTTCAACGGTGAATTTACCTACTTGTTCACGCAGACTCTCGATCTGAGCTTCGTCCAGGTCTTTAATTTTCACATTCTCAGCGATACCGGCTGCGGCACAGATGGCCTTGGAGCGGGTACGACCGACGCCATAAATAGCAGTCAACGCAATGACTGCATGTTTATGGTCAGGAATGTTAATGCCAGCGATACGGGCCACTATTCACTCCTACATATAGTAGATAACGACCACCACAAAGCCCGTGAGCGGATACGTGGCGGTCAACCAATACACAACAAAAGTTGGCTGGCTATATTAGCCAGCACAACTATTTGTTGCAAGTACTAACCGTAAAAAATTAGCCTTGGCGCTGTTTATGCTTTGGCTCGCTGCAAATCACACGCACCACACCGTGACGCTTGATGATTTTGCAGTTACGGCAGATTGCCTTAACGGAAGCACGAACTTTCATTGCTTAACTCCGTAACTACGCCGACCTTTAGCGGCCGTAGCCCTTCAGGTTGGCCTTCCTCAGGACGTCGCCATATTGATGAGACATCATATGGGTCTGAACCTGAGCCATGAAGTCCATGATAACTACCACGATAATCAGCAGCGAGGTGCCACCGAAGTAGAACTGTACGTTCCAGGCAGTCATCAGGAACTGGGGTACCAGACAGATAAAGGTAATATAGAGCGCACCTGCCAATGTCAGGCGAGTCATAACCTTATCGATGTAACGTGCTGTCTGCTCGCCCGGGCGGATCCCCGGGATAAAGGCTCCACTCTTCTTCAGATTATCTGCTGTCTCGCGGGGGTTGAACACCAGCGCGGTATAGAAGAAGCAGAAGAAGATAATGGCTGCTGCATAGAGCATCTCGTACAAGGGCTGACCCGGCTGCAGGACCATAGAGACCTGTTGCAGGATGTCAGCGATCTTGCCCTCGCCCTGACCAAACCAGGAGGTAATGGTACCCGGGAAGAGGATGATGCTGGATGCGAAAATCGCAGGAATCACACCGGCCATATTCACTTTCAACGGCAGGTGTGTGCTTTGCGCAGCGAATACCTGGCGGCCTTGTTGACGCTTGGCATAGTTAACGACGATACGACGCTGACCACGCTCCACGAACACCACAAAGTAAGTCACAGCGAAAACAATCAAGCCCAGCAACAACAACAGCAGGATGTGCAATTCCCCTTGACGTGCCTGTTCGGCCGTAGCGCCAATGGCATGAGGCAGACCGGCGACGATACCTGTGAAGATAATCAACGAGATACCATTACCAATCCCACGCTCGGTAATCTGTTCACCCAACCACATCAAGAACATGGTACCGGTGACCAGACTCACAACGGCTGTGAAATAGAAGCCCAAACCCGGATGAGTCACGAGTCCTTGCATCATATTCGGCAGACCGGTTGCAATACCAATGGCCTGGAACGTTCCCAAAACCAGCGTGCCCCAACGGGTATATTGGCTAATCTTGCGACGGCCGGATTCACCCTCTTTCTTGAGTTCAGCAAGAGCAGGATGAACCACAGTCAGCAACTGGATAATGATCGACGCCGAAATGTACGGCATGATCCCCAGTGCAAGAATAGAAGCACGCGAGAGTGCACCACCACTGAACATGTTGAACATCTCAATGATGGTGCCCTTCTGTTGTTGGAACAACTCGGCCAGTACGGCGGCGTCAATACCAGGGATCGGCACATAAGAGCCTGCACGGAACACGATAATTGCCCCGAGAACGAAGAGCAGACGGCTCTTCAGTTCGCTCAGACCACCTTGTGCTTTAACATCCAATCCTGGTTTCTTAGCCATTGTACTGATTATTCCTCGATTTTACCGCCAGCGGCCTCGATGGCTGCACGTGCACCCTTGGTGACGGACAGACCACGAACGGTCACAGCACGGTCAATGTTGCCAGACAGAACAACTTTAGCGAACACGATGTTTTTGGTAATAACACCGGCTTGCTTCAGAGTGCTCACGTCGACCACATCACCTTCTACCAGGGCAATTTCGTTCAGGCGCACTTCGGCAGAAACCAAAGATTTGCGAGAGAAGAAACCGAACTTCGGCAGACGGATTTTCAAAGGCATCTGGCCGCCTTCGAAACCGTTGCGGACCTTGCCGCCACCGGAACGAGAGGTTTGACCTTTAACACCACGACCACCGGTCTTGCCCAGACCAGAACCGATACCACGGCCCGGACGGTGCTTGACGCGCTTGGAGCCAGCGGCCGGAGACAGAGTATTCAGACGCATGCTTAGCCCTCCACCTTAACCATGTAATAAACCTGGTTGATCATGCCGCGTACGCAGGGAGTATCTTCCAGCTCAACGGTGTGACCAATGCGACGCAGACCCAGACCACGCAGAGTCGCCTTGTGCTTTGGCAGACGGCCGATAGAGCTGCGAGTTTGAGTTACTTTTACAGTGTTAGCCATGTCGCATTACCCCAGAATTTCTTCAACGCGCAGACCACGCTTGGCCGCGATCTGTTCCGGTGATTGACCGTGAACCAGAGCGTCGACAGTTGCGCGAACAACGTTGATTGGGTTGGTGGAACCGTAGGTCTTGGCCAGCACGTTGTGGATACCAGCAACTTCCAGTACGGCACGCATGGCGCCGCCTGCAATGATACCAGTACCTTGGGAGGCCGGCTTCATGAACACGGTGGAACCAGAGTGAACGCCACGCACCGGGTGGTGCAGGGTGCCGTTGTTCAGCTCAACCTTGTTCAGGTTACGCTTAGCCTGTTCCATCGCCTTTTGAATGGCGGCCGGAACTTCACGGGCCTTACCGTAACCGTAACCTACACGGCCGTTACCATCACCCACCACGGTCAACGCGGTGAAGGACATGATACGACCACCTTTAACAGTTTTCGAAACACGGTTTACTGCAATGAGCTTTTCTTGCAGTTCGCCGGCTTGAGATTCGACTTTAGCCATCTTCGACTCCTAGCTTAGAACTGAAGACCAGCGTCACGAGCAGCGGTAGCCAGAGCGGCTACACGACCGTGATACTTGAAACCGGAACGATCGAAAGATACGTTCTGAACGCCTTTGGCAATAGCACGCTCAGCGATAGCCTTACCTACAGCGGTAGCAGCATCTGCGTTACCGGTGTATTTCAGAGCTTCACTGATGGCTTTCTCTACTGTGGAAGCAGAGGCCAGAACTTCGGAACCGTTGGCTGCAATAACCTGCGCATAGATATGACGCGGGGTACGGTGAACAACCAGACGGGTAGCTCCCAGTTCCTGCATCTTTTTCCGAGCACGAGTAGCACGACGGAGACGAGCTGCTTTCTTGTCCATAGTGTTACCTTACTTCTTCTTAGCTTCTTTAGTACGCACTTGCTCGTTGGCATAGCGTACACCCTTGCCCTTGTAGGGCTCCGGAGCGCGGTAAGCACGGATATCGGCGGCGACTTGGCCAACCAGCTGCTTGTCCACACCACGCAGAACGATCTCGGTGGCGGACGGACATTCAGCGGTGACACCAGCCGGCAGCGCATGCTCTACCGGGTGAGAGAAGCCCAGTGCCAGCGCAACAGCATTGCCCTTGATGGAGGCTTTGTAACCTACACCAACCAGCTGCAGCTTGCGCTCGAAGCCTTGGGTAACACCGACTACCATGTTGTTGACCAATGCACGGGCAGTACCGGCCTGAGCGTCAGCACCAGCGATGCCGTCGCGCGGGGCGAACTTCAGTACATTGTCTTCTTTGGTCACTTCTACACCGGCGTGGATGGAACGAACCAGGGAACCCTTGCCACCTTTGATGGACAGTTCTTGGCCGTTCAGAGTCACCTCTACGCCAGCAGGAATAGTGACGGGTGCCTTAGCAACGCGAGACATTTCCGACCTCCTATTAAGCGACGTAGCAGATGATCTCACCACCCATGCTTGCCTTACGGGCAGCACGGTCGGTCATCACACCTTTAGACGTGGACACGATAGCAACACCGAGACCGCCCATGACTTTCGGCAGATCAGTAGTGCGCTTGTAAATACGCAGGCCGGGACGGCTCACGCGTTGGATCAGTTCTACAACCGGCTTGCCCTGGAAATATTTCAGTTCGATTTCCAGTTCCGGTTTCACGTCACCAGCTACGTTGTAGCCAGCGATGTAACCTTCTTCTTTCAGCACTTTGGCGATAGCCACTTTCAGCTTGGAAGAAGGCATGGAAACCGCAACTTTGCTCGCCGCCTGACCGTTACGGATGCGGGTCAGCATATCCGCGATCGGATCTTGCATGCTCATAGTCTAACTCCCGAGATTCTTACCAAGAGGCCTTTTTGAGGCCCGGAATTTCGCCCTTCATGGCATGCTCACGCACCTTGATGCGAGAGAGGCCAAACTTCCGCAGGAAACCGTGCGGACGACCAGTGATGTTGCAACGGTTACGCTGGCGGGACGGACTGGAATCACGGGGCAGCTGTTGCAGTTGCAAGACAGCATCCCAACGCGCTTCTTCAGAAGCGTTCATATCAACGATGATAGCTTTCAGCTCGGTACGCTTGGTCGCGAACTTGGCTGCCAGCTTCGCACGCTTTGCTTCACGTGCTTTCATGGATGTTTTAGCCATAACCCTAACCTTACTTGCGGAATGGGAAGTTAAAGGCAGCCAGCAGAGCACGGCCTTCTTCGTCGGTATTCGCGGAAGTGGTGATGGTGATATCCAGACCACGGACGCGATCGACCTTGTCATAGTCGATTTCCGGGAAGATGATTTGCTCACGCACGCCCATGGAGTAGTTACCACGGCCATCGAACGCCTTGGCGTTCAGACCACGGAAGTCACGGATACGCGGTACGGAGATGCAAATCAGCCGTTCCAGGAACTCCCACATACGCTCGCCACGCAGGGTTACTTTACAACCTATCGGGTAGCCTTCACGAATCTTGAAGCCCGCAACAGATTTGCGTGCTTTGGTGATCAGCGGTTTCTGACCGGAAATGGCAGCCATATCGGCAGCAGCATTTTCCAGCAACTTCTTGTCAGAGATCGCTTCACCAACACCCATGTTCAGGGTGATTTTCTCGATCCGAGGGACTTGCATGATAGTCTTGTAACCGAACTGCTTGGACAGTTCATTTACTACATCGGATTTGTAGTAATCATGCAGTTTCGCCATCGTTAAACTCCAATTACTTCACAAGTTCGCCGGTGGATTTGAAGAAACGGACTTTTTTGCCGTCTTCAATCCGGAAACCAACGCGGTCAGCTTTGCCAGTGGCAGAGTTGAACAGCGCTACGTTTGATACATCGATGGGGGCTTCTTTGGTGACGATACCGCCAGCCTGACCCAGTGCGGGTACCGGCTTCTGGTGTTTCTTCACCTGGTTGATGCCTTCCACGATTACCTTACCTTTTGCAATCAGGACTTGAGTGACTTTGCCACGCTTGCCCTTGTCTTTGCCGGTAAGAACAATCACTTCGTCTTCGCGACGGATTTTAGCTGCCATCGTTCGACTCCTTACAGTACTTCGGGTGCCAGGGACACAATCTTCATGAACTTCTCATTACGCAGTTCACGGGTCACCGGGCCAAAAATACGAGTACCGATTGGCTGTTGGTTGTTGTTAAGCAACACAGCCGCATTGTTGTCGAAACGGATGACAGAGCCGTCCGGACGACGAACGCCTTTACGGGTGCGTACGACCACCGCGTTATACACATCACCTTTCTTCACTTTACCGCGAGGAATGGCTTCCTTGATGGAAACCTTGATGATGTCGCCGATGCCGGCGTAACGGCGGTGCGAGCCACCCAGAACCTTAATACACATTACACTGCGAGCGCCGGAGTTGTCGGCAACACCCAGCATACTTTGCATCTGGATCATCTTAGTGCTCCGCTTTGTTTACTTCTTATCCCTAATGGGATCTGGCTGCCTTCAAAAGGCGCGAAACTATAACACAGGATTTTCAGAAAAGGTAGCCTAAAAAACAAACGGCCCCTGAAAGGGGCCGCTTGGACTACAAAGTACCGATTAGGCCTTTTCTACAACGGCAACCAGGGTCCAGGACTTGGTCTTGGACAGCGGGCGGCATTCGCGGATTTCCACGAGGTCGCCAGCTTTGCACTCGTTGTTTTCGTCATGTACGTGCAGCTTGGTAGTGCGCTTGATGATCTTACCGTAGATCGGGTGCTTTACCTTACGCTCGATAGCAACAGTGATGGACTTGTCCATCTTGTCGCTGATTACACGACCTTGCAGAGTACGGATCTTGTCAGTCATTACGCACCTGCCTTCTCAGTCAGTACAGTCTTGATACGTGCGACGTCACGACGCACTTGTTTCAGAGTGTGAGTCTGAGCCAGCTGGCCGGTGGACGCTTGCATGCGCATGTTGAATTGCTCGCGCAGCAGGCCCAGCAGCTCCTGGTTCAGTTCTTCGACGCTCTTTTGACGCAGATCTTGGGCTTTCATCACATCACCGTCTTAATTACGAAAGTGGTCTGAACAGACAGCTTAGCTGCGGCCAGGGCAAACGCTTCACGCGCCAGAGCCTCAGGTACACCGTCCATCTCGTACAGAACCTTGCCAGGCTGGATCGGGCAAACCCAGTATTCCACGTTACCCTTACCTTTACCCATACGAACTTCGAGGGGCTTTTCGGTGATGGGCTTGTCCGGGAACACACGGATCCAGATCTTACCTTGACGCTTAACGTGACGGGTCATGGCACGACGGGCTGCTTCGATTTGACGAGCAGTCAGTTGACCACGGGATGTCGCCTTCAGGCCAAAGGTACCGAAGGATACTTCGTTACCAGAGGTGGCCAGACCGCGGTTACGACCCTTGTGGGTCTTGCGGAATTTAGTACGCTTAGGTTGCAACATTTACCGAATCTCCTTACTTGGCAGCGCGGCGCTTGTTGTCACGCTTGGGCTTTGCAGGAGCTTGCTCTTGAGCAGCGGCAGCGTTAACAGCAGCCAGACCGCCCAGAACTTCGCCCTTGAAGATCCAAACTTTAACGCCGATCACACCGTAAGTGGTGTGGGCTTCAGAAGTTGCGTAGTCGATGTCGGCACGCAGGGTGTGCAACGGCACACGACCTTCACGGTACCATTCGGTACGCGCGATTTCAGCGCCGCCCAGACGACCGGAAACTTCCACTTTGATGCCCTTGGCACCCAGGCGCATTGCGTTCTGTACGGCGCGCTTCATAGCACGACGGAACATTACACGACGCTCCAGCTGGGAAGTGATGCTGTCGGCAACCAGTTTGCCATCCAGCTCCGGCTTGCGGACTTCGGAAATGTTGATCTGAGCAGGCACGCCAGCGATTGCGGCTACAGCTTTGCGCAGTTTTTCAACGTCTTCGCCTTTCTTGCCGATCACGACACCCGGACGAGCGGTGTGAATGGTCACACGAATGCTCTTGGCCGGACGCTCGATAGTGATCTTGGACAAGGAAGCGTTTTTCAGCTCCTTGGTCAGGAACTGGCGTACTTGGAAATCGCTGTACAGGTTGTCAGCGAAGTCTTTGGTGTTCGCGAACCAGGTAGAATTCCAAGGCTTGGTAATACCCAGGCGAATGCCATTAGGATGTACTTTCTGACCCATTGCTTATCTCCCAGCCTTAGCGTCGGATACCACTACAGTGATGTGAGCGGTACGCTTGAGGATACGATCCGCGCGACCTTTGGCACGCGGGCGGATGCGCTTCATGGAGGGACCTTCGTCTACCATGATGGTGGCAACACGCAGGGTGTCGATATCGGCACCTTCGTTGTGCTCAGCGTTGGCAATGGCAGATTCCAGCACTTTCTTCACCAGAACAGCAGCCTTTTTCGGGCTGAAGGTCAGGATGTTCAGAGCCTTGTCTACGGACAGACCACGTACTTGATCGGCTACCAGACGAGCTTTCTGGGCAGAAGTACGGGCATAACGGTGTTTAGCGATAGCTTCCATCATTTATCCCTTAGCGCTTCTTAGCCTTCTTATCAGCAGCATGGCCGCGATAAGTACGAGTCGGTGCGAATTCACCCAGTTTGTGACCGATCATTTCTTCGGTAACGAAAACCGGAACGTGCTGACGACCATTATGGACAGCGATGGTCAAACCGATCATGTTCGGGATGATCATTGAACGACGGGACCAGGTCTTAACCGGCTTTTTATCCCCGCTTTCCACCGCTTTCTCTACCTTCTTCAGCAAGTGCAGGTCGATAAATGGACCCTTCTTGAGAGAACGTGGCATGGTGATTCCTCTATGTTAACAATTACTTGTTACGACGACGTACGATGTACTTGTCGGTACGCTTGTTCTTACGGGTCTTGAAGCCCTTAGCCTTCTGGCCCCATGGGGACACAGGCTGCATGCCCTTGTTACGACCCTCACCACCACCGTGCGGGTGATCAACCGGGTTCATCGCCATACCGCGAACGGTCGGACGAATACCACGCCAGCGGTTAGCACCGGCTTTACCCAGTTGACGCAGCATGTGCTCGGAGTTACCCACTTCACCGATGGTAGCGCGGCACTCGGCCAGAACTTTACGTACTTCGCCGGAACGCAGACGCAGAGTTACATAGTTACCTTCACGAGCCAGGATCTGGATGAAAGTACCAGCGGAACGAGCCAGCTGGGCACCTTTACCAGGCTTCATCTCAACGGCGTGAACGGTAGAACCGACCGGGATGTTGCGCATCGGCAGGGTGTTACCTACCTTGATGGCAGCATCAGCACCAGAGGCGATTGCATCACCAGCTTTCAGGCCTTTCGGGGCCAGGATGTAACGACGCTCACCGTCTGCATACAGCACCAGGGCGATGTTTGCGGTACGGTTAGGATCGTATTCCAGACGCTCAACTTTGGCCGGAATGCCGTCTTTGTCGCGCTTGAAGTCGATCAGACGGTAGTGTTGCTTGTGACCACCACCGATATGACGAGTGGTGATACGACCGTTGTTGTTACGGCCACCGGACTTGCTTTTGCTGTCCAGCAGAGCGGCGAAGGGCTTGCCCTTGTACAGCTCTTGGTTGACGATCTTGACGACGTGGCGGCGGCCCGGAGAAGTAGGCTTGCACTTAACGATTGCCATTTTTCAGAACTCCTCTTACTCGGCTGCGCCCATGAAGTCGATGTCCTGACCAGCTTTCAGGGTCACATAAGCCTTTTTCCAATCGGAACGACGGCCTACGCGTGCACCTGCGCGCTTGGTCTTACCCTTCATGTTCAGGGTACGGACGGTCTCAACTTCGACCTCGAACAGTTTCGCAACTGCAGCTTTGACTTCCGCCTTGGTGGCATCAACAGCAACTTTGAACACGATAGTGTTCTGCTTTTCTGCGACCATGGTGCTCTTTTCAGAGATGTGCGGAGCCTTCAGAACTTTCAGCAGACGCTCTTCACGGATCATGCCAGCATCTCCTCGATTTGCTTAACTGCGTCAGCAGTCATCAGAACCTTGTCGAAAGCGATCAGGCTGACCGGGTCGATACCGGCAACGTCACGCACGTCAACTTTGTACAGGTTACGAGCAGCCAGGAACAGGTTCTCATCGACTTCAGCAGTCACGATCAGAACGTCAGTCAGTTCCATTTCTTTCAGCTTGGCGATCAGTTCTTTGGTCTTCGGCGCTTCGATGCCGAACTTCTCAACAACGATCAGGCGCTCTTGACGTACCAGCTCGGACAGGATGCTACGGATAGCGCCGCGGTACATCTTCTTGTTTACTTTCTGGCTGTGATCTTGCGGCTTAGCAGCAAAGGTCACACCACCGGAACGCCAGATGGGCGAACGGATGGAGCCAGCACGGGCACGACCAGTACCCTTCTGACGCCACGGCTTTTTGCCGCCACCAGACACTTCAGAGCGAGTCAGCTGCGCACGAGTACCCTGACGGGCACCAGCGGCATATGCAACGACAACCTGGTGAACCAGAGCTTCGTTGAATTCGCGCCCGAAGGTAGTCTCGGAAACTTCAAGAGCGCTCTTGGCGTCTTTCATTACCAATTCCATTACTATCTCCTCAGACGTTACGCTTTGACGGCAGGTTTGACGATCACGTTGCCGTTGGTTGCACCCGGTACTGCGCCTTTGATGAGCAGCAGGTTGCGTTCAGCGTCAACACGAACCAGTTCCAGGTTCTGAGTCGTTACACGCTCAGCACCCATGTGACCAGCCATCTTCTTGCCCTTGAATACACGACCCGGGGTCTGGTTTTGACCGATGGAGCCAGGTACACGGTGGGACAGGGAGTTACCGTGGGTCATATCCTGGGTACGGAAGTTCCAGCGCTTAACAGTACCGGCAAAACCTTTACCCTTGGATGTGCCGGTAACGTCTACCAGCTTAACGTCAGCGAGAAGATCTACTTTCAGCTCGCTACCAACAGTGAAAGTTTCACCGTTGTTCAGGCGGAATTCCCACAGACCGCGACCGGCTTCTACACCAGCTTTGGCGAAGTGGCCAGCTTCCGGCTTGGTTACGCGGCTGGCTTTCTTGGCGCCAGTGGTAACCTGAATAGCGTTGTAGCCGTCGGTTTCTACAGATTTGACCTGAGTTACACGGTTAGCTTCAACTTCGATAACAGTCACCGGGATAGAAACGCCATCTTCAGTGAAGATGCGAGTCATACCCACTTTGCGACCTACAAGACCGATTGTCATTGTTATCAACCTCTTTCCGTAATTAACCCAGGCTGATCTGGACGTCTACACCAGCTGCCAGATCCAGACGCATCAGAGCGTCAACGGTCTTGTCAGTCGGTTCAACGATGTCTACCAGACGCTTGTGAGTGCGGATCTCGTACTGATCACGCGCGTCTTTGTTGACGTGCGGGGAGATCAGAACGGTGAAACGCTCTTTGCGAGTCGGCAGCGGGATAGGACCGCGAACCTGCGCGCCAGTGCGCTTAGCAGTTTCAACGATTTCCGCAGTGGATTGATCGATCAGGCGATGATCAAAAGCCTTCAGGCGGATACGGATTCTTTGGTTCTGCATTGACAGAGCTCCAATAGATAAAAGAACATAAATCAACACCGCCCGACCGAGACTACTCCCGCCAGAGGTGTGATTTTTCACGTTTCCTCCCATATCGGGAGGACTGTATGGCTGGCAACTCGTAAACGGGAAGCTCAGCAAGCAGACATATCGTCTGGCTGCCTCATGGGCAAGCGGAGGGGATTATACGGATTTTTTCCACTCACGCAAGTGAAGGCGGACAGATTGTGCGCAATGTTGTGTGGCAGATGGATCTCCAGGCGATCAAATCATCGCCCTCGGCGAGACGGTAACGACAATGTTGCAAACAGGCTGATAGACTGCGCCCTCGCCCCAGTTTGCGGAACGCATCCCATGCTCAAGAATCAGAAGAAAGCCTACCAGTACGGGCTCTGTGCCGTCGCCCTCTGGTCCACGGTGGCCAGCGCCTTCAAGATCTCCCTCGCCTACTTTGAACCGGTACAGCTGCTGCTGGTCGCGGCCTGCACCTCGACCCTGACCCTGGGGTGCATCGTGGCCTGTCAGGGCAAACTGCCGCTACTGCTCGACTACATCAAGAGTCGCCCCCTCTACTACCTCGCTCTCGGGGTCCTGAACCCCTTCCTCTATTACCTGCTGCTGTTCAAGGCATATGATCTGCTGCCCGCCCAGCAGGCACAGACTCTCAACTACACCTGGGCCATCACCCTCAGCCTGCTGGCCGTTCCCTTCCTCGGTCAAAAGCTGCGCCGCCGCGATGGCGTCGCCATCGTGCTCGGCTATTTCGGCGCCCTGGTGATCGCCACCAGGGGGGACGTGTTCGGTCTACAGTTCGACAGCCCCCTCGGCGTCACGCTGGCGCTGGTGTCGACCCTGATCTGGGCCGGTTACTGGATCCTCAACACCCGCAATCAGGGGGATCCCGTCGTCAGCCTGCTGCTCGGCTTCCTCATCAGCCTGCCCTTCATCATCGTGGCGACCTGGTTGCTCTCGGACTTTGCCATGACCGCCTGGCAGGGATGGGCTGGCGCCATCTATGTGGGGCTGTTCGAGATGGGCTTCGGTTTCGTGCTCTGGCTGATGGCCCTGCGCCACGCCACCAACACAGCCCCCATCAGCAACCTCATCTTCATCTCGCCGTTTGCCTCTCTGGTGCTGCTCAACCTGTTGATCGGCGAAACCATTCACCCGGCAACCCCCATCGGGTTGGCTCTCATCGTCGCCGCCCTGCTTATCCAGCAACTCAAATATGGCAAGCGCTACCGCAAGGTGAGCGACCCCCACGCCTGACAGACAAAAGGGCGCATCTCTCGATACGCCCTGCTTTCAATCCATCCACTCCAGCGGCTGGTTCTTGGGTAGCCGGATCTCCACCTGCAAGCCCCCCAGTTCGGAGCGCCCCAACCTGATGGTGCCGTGATGCTGGGAAACTATCTTGGCAACGATGGCCAGCCCCAGCCCACTGCCGCCACCGGTGCGCGCCACATTGCCCTGGGTGAAGGGCTTGAGCACCCGGGAGTAGTCCTCTTCTGCGATCCCCGGGCCATTGTCGGAGAGTCGCAGCCGCACCCAGTGGCCATCATCCCTGAGCTCGGCCTGCAACCGGGTCGCGCCATAGCGCAGGGAGTTGCCCGACAGATTGTTGAGGATACGGCGAATGCTGATGGGATGGCAGGCCACACGCACCGCCTCCTCCGGCAGGAGCAGCTCCACTTCCAGTCCCTGATCGGTCTGCATCAGCAACGCATCGTGAATGAGCTGGGTCAGGTCGACGGGCCGGGCATCGAGCCCCTCGTTCGGGCGAATGTAGTCGATGAACTGATCGATGATGCCGTTCGACTCATCGATATCCGCATTGATGCTCTCCTTGAGGTACTCATCCCCCGAGGACATCATCTCGGTCGCGAGACGAATGCGGGTGAGAGGGGTGCGCAAATCGTGGGATACCCCGGCCATCATCAGGTTGCGCTCCTCGATCAGCCCCTTGATGGAGCTCGACATGTGGTTGAAGGTGCGGGTCAGGCGGCGCACCTCCCGCGAGCCCTGCTCCCCCAGGGCATCGGGAAAGTTGCCGCGCGCCACCGCCACGGCCCCCGCTTCCAGATCCTCCAGCGGTCGCACCAGCTGACGGGCAAAACGCCAGGCTGCAAACAGGGTCACCACCAGCAAGACGCTCATATAGAGGATGAGCGGTTCGATGTCGTCATCTTCAATTTCAGTCAGGGGAATGCGCACCCACATCTGGCTGGCCTGGGGAGGCTGGATCCAGATGATGTAGTGATCCTGGATTTCAACTCTGACCCTGGTATCCCCTTTCAATTCGCGGCTGATGCTCTGCTCCAGATAGGGGTAGGGCTTGGAATCATTCAGCCCGTGCTGCTCCGCCTCGCTCTGGGTATAGATGTCGCTGCCAGTGGTCACATAGACCAGCGCCTCGGCATCTTCACTGAGCGCCAGCTGGTTGTTGTCCACCGGAAAGATGAGTTTGACCTGGTTTGCCAGCAGGTGGCTGATCTGCTTGACGGTCGGCGCCAGCAGGTAGTTGTAGAAGGTAACGTAGGAGACGACTTGATAGACCACCAGCACGGCAGCCAGAAACCAGAGCATGCGGGAGAACATGCTGCCCACTTTCTTCATGCGTTCTCACCGTCCGGTACGAACACATACCCCAGACCCCAGACGGTCTGCAGATAGCGAGGCTGGGCCGGGTCCTGTTCCAGCAGGCGGCGCAGGCGGGAGACCTGCACATCAATGCTGCGCTCGGTGGCCGTGTACTCGCGACCACGGGCCAGGTTCATCAGCTTGTCACGGGAGAGCGGTTCGCGAGGATGACTCACCAGCACCTTGAGCACGGCGAACTCCCCGCTGGTCAGGGCAACCGGTTCGCCATCACGGCTCAGTTCACGGGTCGCCAGATTGAGCTGGTAGGCCCCGAAACTCACCATCTTCTCCGCCGCGGAAGGGGCGCCGGGCAGCTCCACGGTGTGGCGGCGCAGCACGGCGCGGATCCGGGCCAGCAGCTCACGGGGGTTGAACGGCTTGGGCAGATAATCGTCGGCCCCCATCTCCAGACCGACGATGCGATCCACTTCGTCCCCCTTGGCGGTGAGCATCAAGACAGGGATCTGGTTGCCGGCCTCGCGCAGGCGGCGGCAGATGGAGAGGCCGTCTTCCCCCGGCAGCATCAGATCAAGCACCATCAGGCTGAAGTTTTCACGCGTCAGCAGGCGATCGGCCTGCTCCCCGTTGGCGACACCTCGCACTACAAACCCCTGCTCGGTGAGGTAGCGCTCCAGCAAGGAACGCAGTTTCAGATCGTCGTCCACCACCAGGACCTTGTATTGCTGACTCATTGCCACCTCTCTTTTCTGTCTCCCCTCATACTAGAGCCGCCCCCTGCAACCACAAAGCATAAATATGTTACCGGTTATTGCCCTCATTCGGCCCCGGAGCCGGGAAGGATGGATGGCCAGCTCTGCTTTTTGCTCGACAGCGCGGCGACAATGACTAAGATCCCGAGCAACCGGATGCAATTGGCGAGGGAGTGATAACTCCATGAAAACCAAACTCATTACCCGTGAAGGCTACACCATGCTCCGGCAGGAGCACGACATGCTCTGGCGGGAGGAGAGGCCCGATGTCACCAAAAAAGTGGCCTGGGCAGCGAGCCTGGGTGATCGCAGCGAGAATGCCGATTACCAGTACAACAAGAAACGCCTGCGGGAGATCGACCGCCGGGTTCGCTACCTGCGCAAGTGCCTGGAAGAGCTGACCATAGTCGACTACTCCCCCTCCCAGGAGGGCAAGGTCTTCTTCGGCGCCTGGGTCGAGGTGGAAAACGACGAGGGTGAGACCAAGCGCTTTCGCATCGTCGGCTATGACGAGATCTTCGGCCGCAAGGATTACATCTCCATCGACTCCCCCATGGCCCGTGCCCTGCTCAAGAAAGAGGTGGGCGATGAAGCCATGGTTCAAACGCCAGTGGGTGACGCCTGCTGGTACATCAATGAGATCAGCTATCCCAAATAAGCCAGGCCTAGCCTCACTGCCAAATCGGCTGACAAGGCCAGGAGAGACCGAGCATGTCCGCCCACCGGGTATGAGAAACGTCATTTCTGCCGGGGTGGCATCCCGCTGCCCGACCCCATATAGTGCTCACACTCGGCGCCTTGCGGCGCCAACCGGCCCGCGCGGCAGTGGCCTGGCAGGTATCTAAAGTATCGCCAGGACAGACCCCCTGTTCGGCGACATAGCCCAACGCTGGCCAGTTAGACAGAACCCGACCAAGAGACCCTCGATGCAAAGCCACGTAATAGAACATCAGATCGCCGGTGAGCTGAATGCCCGCCCGGAACAGGTGCAGGCAGCCGTTCGCCTGCTGGACGAAGGCGCGACCGTTCCCTTCATCGCCCGTTACCGCAAAGAGGTGACCGGCGGTCTGGACGACAGCCAGCTGCGTACCCTGGAGAGCCGCCTCGGCTACCTGCGTGAACTGGCGGATCGCCGCCAGGTGATCCTGCGCTCCATCGAAGAGCAGGGCAAACTGACCCCCGAGCTGGCCCGCGAGCTGAACGACGCCGACAGCAAGACCCGGCTGGAAGACCTCTACCTCCCCTACAAGCCCAAGCGGCGCACCAAGGGGCAGATGGCCATCGAGGCGGGGCTGGAGCCACTGGCGGATTTGCTGCTGGGTGACCCCATGAAGGATCCCGAGCAAGAGGCGGTTCGCTTCCTCAATGCCGAGCAGGGGATCACCGACGGCAAGGCCGCCCTCGACGGTGCCCGTTACATCCTGATGGAGCGCTTCGCCGAGCAGGCCGATCTCCTTGAGAAGTTGCGGGACTACCTGTGGCACAACGCCACCCTGCGTGCCCGCGTGGTGGCCGGCAAGGAGCAGGAAGGGGCCAAATTCAAGGACTACTTCGAACACGACGAACCCCTGCACAAGGCCCCCTCCCACCGGGTGCTGGCCATGTTGCGCGGCCGCAACGAGGGGATCCTCAACCTGGCGCTGGTCACCGGCGAGGATGAGGGTACCAGCCCCTGCGAAGGGATCATTGCCCATCACCTCAGACTCAACCTGCAACACCGCCCGGCCGACAAGTGGCTGCAGGGGGTGGTGAGCTGGACCTGGAAGATCAAGCTCTCCCTGCAGATGGAAACCGAGCTGATCGGCCGTATCCGCGAGTCAGCGGAGGAGGAGGCGATCAAGGTGTTCGCCATGAACCTCAAGGATCTGCTGATGGCGGCACCGGCCGGCATGCGCTGCACCATGGGGCTGGATCCCGGCATCCGCACCGGGGTCAAGGTAGCGGTGGTGGATGCCACCGGCAAGCTGGTCGATCACGCGACCATCTATCCGTTCGAACCCAAACGCCAGGTTGACCAGAGTCTCAAGACCCTGAGCGAGCTGTGCCAGAAGCACAAGGTCGAGCTCATCAGCATCGGCAACGGCACCGCATCCCGGGAAACCGACCGCCTGGTGAGCGATCTGTTCGAGCGCTACCCGGCCGCCAAGGCACAGAAGATAGTAGTGAGTGAAGCGGGGGCATCGGTCTACTCCGCCTCCGAGCTCGCCT
Organism: Aeromonas sp. QDB30; assembly: GCF_027707645.1. Classification (NCBI taxonomy): domain Bacteria; kingdom Pseudomonadati; phylum Pseudomonadota; class Gammaproteobacteria; order Aeromonadales; family Aeromonadaceae; genus Aeromonas; species Aeromonas sp. QDB30. The sequence goes on from NZ_JAPCIY010000008.1 coordinate 19,709, forward strand.
CCCAGGAATTCCCGGATCTCGACGTCTCCATTCGCGGCGCCGTCTCCATCGCTCGTCGTCTCCAGGATCCCCTGGCAGAGCTGGTCAAGATCGATCCCAAGAGCATCGGTGTGGGCCAGTACCAGCACGACGTCGGCCAGAGCCAGCTGGCCCGCCGCCTCGACGCGGTGGTCGAGGATTGCGTGAACGCGGTCGGGGTGGATGTGAATACCGCCTCGGTCGCCCTGCTCAACCGGGTTTCCGGCCTCTCCCAGACCCTGGCCCAGAACATCGTCGCCTACCGCGACGAGAACGGCGCCTTCAAGAGTCGTCAGCAGCTGCTGAAAGTAAGCCGACTCGGGCCCAAGGCATTCGAGCAATGCGCCGGCTTCCTGCGCATTCGGGGCGGCAGCAACCCGCTGGACGGCTCGGCGGTGCACCCGGAATCCTACCCGGTGGTGGAGCGGATCCTCGCCAAGCTGGAGCAGACCGTGGACAGCCTGCTCGGCAACAGCAGCCTGCTGCGCACCCTCAAGCCCACCGACTACACCGACGATCAGTTCGGGGTGCCTACCGTCACCGACATCATTGGCGAGCTGGACAAGCCCGGCCGCGACCCGCGTCCCGAGTTCAAGACCGCCACCTTCAAGGAAGGGGTGGAGAAAATCAGCGATCTGGTGCCCGAGATGGTGCTGGAGGGTGTGGTCACCAACGTCACCAACTTCGGCGCCTTCGTCGACATCGGCGTCCATCAGGACGGGCTGGTGCACATTTCTTCCCTCACCGATCGCTTCGTCAAGGATCCCCGCGAGGTGGTCAAGGCCGGTGACATCGTCCGGGTCAAGGTGCTGGAAGTCGACGTACCGCGCAAACGCATCAGTCTGACCATGCGTCTGGATGAAAAAGCCGGCCAGCCTGCACGCAAAACGGCCGAGCCGCGTCACACCGGCAACACCCGACCGAAACAGGCGCCCCGTCAGAGCGCTCCGACCGAGGGTGCCATGGGCAACGCCTTCGCGGCTGCCCTGTCGAAACTGAAGAAATAAGCCCCCAGAATGCAAAAAAGCCCCGAAAGGGGCTTTTTCATGCCTGCACGGAGCGGGATCAGACGTCCTGACTCAGGCTATGCGGGGAGGCCGGCCTCACCGCTTGCTGATAGTGCCTGGCAATCACCTGGTTTCGATTGTCCATATAAGCACCGAGCGGGCCTGTGGTTTCCTGCCTGAGGGTCATCAGATCCTTGCGGGCCTGTGCCTCCTTGCCAGAGGCGGCACGGGCCACACTCATGTCTTGTGACGATGGTTCATCGGGAGCCAGTGCTGCGGCACGCACCTGCTGCATCTTGGCGATGGTCGCGGCGGGATCCCCGGGAATGGTCCCCATGTCGATGACCACCTCCCCCCCGGTGGCATAACGCTTGCCATCCGGCCCACGGGAAAACTGGTAGGTAGGGCTCCCCGCATGCTCGCCGCCGGCTGCCTGGTGCGCCTGCTCGTGCTTGCGAACTTCGAGATCCCGTTCGACCAGCGCAGCCACCTGACGCTGCTGCTTTTGCTGCTCCTGCTGTTCACCCTCCTGACGTTGTCGACGCTCCCCCTCCTCCCCCGTTGCCTCGACAAAACGGTGCGCCACCATCACGGGGCCGGTCTGGCCGTTCTCTTTCGTGGACGAGGATGGGGCGGCGGGATTGGCCTGGGCGGCCCGGGATCTCTCTTTCTGGGAACCGACGCCGGACTCGGCGTTGGACGCCTCACTCTGGCGGCTGGGGGGCACCAGTTCTGCGCGGCGGTTGTCAGTCTGTGCCGATTCCGTCTGCGGCTGCAGTTGATTCGGAATGATGGTCGGCAGACTGACGTTGATGTTCATGTCACACCCGGATATCGATCAGGGTGCCCAGCATGTCGCTGGCCGTCTGGATCACCTTGGCGGATGCCCCGGCATGCAGCTCGGCCACCTTGAGATTCACCAGTTCATCCGGCAACTGCACCTGCTCACCCGCTGGCGTATTGAGACGGGCGATTTGGCTGGACGCCTGGCCCGCCAACTGCTCGGCCCGTTGGAACCCCTGCACGCCCGCCGTCATGGCTGATTCGATACGCATTGGCACACTCCTCTGTAGGGTTGGCTAATTATCCATCAACCTGACGAGTTATTGAAGCCTGCCGCTCAAATCTCAGTCAATGAACTGCCGCAGGAGGGTGATGAACTGCTCTGGATGGGAGATGAAGGGGGCATGGGATGCCTTCTCCAGCACCAGACTGTGGCTGGCAGGGTAGCGCGCATCCAGCAAGGGAATGGCGGCCTTCGGCACCAGGGTATCCAGCCTGCCGTAAAGACGCAGCCAGGGCAGATCCAGGCCGATCAGTTCATCCCGCAGATCGACCTCGGCCAGCAGGCCCAGACCCGCCTCCAGGGCCGCAAGCCGGGGAGCGGGTCGCTCCGCCAGCCAGTGACGCAACTGGCGAATGTCATTTCTGGCGTGCTCGCTGCCCATGGCCTGGATCGCGAGGAAACGCTCTATGGTCTGCATGAAGTCGCCGGCCAGCATCTGGTTGAACCCCGCCAGCACCTTGGGGGCAATCCCGGGCCACTCGTCGCGGGCCATGAAGCAGGGAGAACTGGCTACGGTAATGAGAGAGTGAAGGCGTTCAGGCATGGTCAGCGCCAACTGACTCGCCACCAGACCACCGAGGGACCAGCCGAGCAGATGGCATTTTTCAGGCAATATGGCCGCCACCTGCTCTGCCAGCCAGGGCAGGGTGTAGTCTGTTCCTGATTGCAGGGGGCTGTTGCCAAAGCCGGGCAGGTCCACCAGATGCAGCCGATAGTGGGCAGCCAGTTCTTGGGCAATACCGTGCCAGACGGCCCCGTTCATGCCCCAGCCATGCAACAACACCAGGTCCGGGCCCTGGCCAAACCGCTCAACCGATACGCTCATCTAGACTCAAGATCCCTGTTTATCTGCTTGGAGCCTGCATGTTAAAGCGGCTGCTCGCCAAAGCAAGTCCGATCCTTGGCACCCAGTCCGACTGGCTCGGTCTGTGCCTGCTCTGTCGCCAACCCTGTGATGACACGCCCTTGTTGTGCTCCTGGTGTCGCCACGCCCAGCGCCAACACGACAGACGATGCCTGATGTGTGCAGCACCGCTGCCGGAGCAACATCGCGAGAGCGAACTGCTGTGCGGTCGCTGCCAGCGCAGACCCTCCCCCTGGGAGCGTTTACAGGTGATCGGCGATTATCAGGCACCTTATGCCCAACTCATCCCCCAGCTGAAGTATTCCGGTCAGATCCTGCTCGCGCCGCTGCTTGCCCGCCTGCTGGCAGACCATCTGGACCTCGCCAACCCACCGCAGGTCATCATTCCGGTTCCCCTGCACTGGTGGCGCCAGTGGTGGCGCGGCTTCAATCAGGCAGAAGAAATCGGCCATGCCCTGAGCGCACTCACCGGCATTCCTTGCGACACCCGCGTACTGCGCCGGACAAGGTCGACCCCGCAACAGACCCGGCTCAGTGCCGGCCAGCGGCGACGCAATCTGCGTGGCGCCTTCGAAATAGAACCTCACCACTACCGGCATGTGGCACTGCTTGATGATGTGGTCACCACGGGCGCCACCGCAGGTCAGCTCACCCGGTTGCTTCATGAGCACGGCGTCACCACGGTAGAGGTGTGGGCCATCTGCCGTACCCTCCGACACCTGAAATAACCGGGCTGGGATCCGGCCCGGGAGTCCGCTGGCGGCATGATTCCGATACGCCCGGGCTCACAGGCTCGCCATCGGCACGCTACCCAAGCCCCGCCAAGCGAGTTATCATGAATACCCTAGTCGTACACTCAGGTTTATGAGGATAGTGATGATCAGCATTTCCGACACCGCCCAGGCCCACTTCCGCAAGTTGCTGGAGAAGCAGCCTGATGGCACCAACATCCGGGTGTTTGTGGTCAATCCGGGAACCCAGAATGCCGAGTGCGGCGTATCCTATTGCCCACCCGACGCGGTCGATCCGGAAGATCAGCACCTGCCCTTCAGCGGCTTCGACTGCCTGGTCGATCCCCTGAGCGCCCCCTTCCTGGTGGATGCCACCATCGATTTCGTCACCGATCAGATGGGCTCCCAGCTCACCCTGAAAGCCCCCAACGCCAAGATGCGCAAGGTGGCCGACGACGCCCCGCTGATCGACCGTATCGAGTACGTGTTGATGTCCGAGGTGAACCCCATGCTGGCCGGTCACGGCGGCAAGGTCACCTTGGTCGAGCTGACCGACGACAAACTGGCCATCCTGCAGTTCGGCGGCGGTTGCAACGGTTGCTCCATGGTCGACTACACCCTGAAAGAGGGGATCGAGAAGCAGTTGCTGGAGAAATTCCCGGGCGAACTCAACGGCGTGAAAGATGCCACCGAGCACCAGCGCGGCGACCACTCCTACTACTGATTTGCCCCCTTGCGGCAAAGAAAAGGCCCCGCCAGTTGGCGGCAATGCTGTTCACTTAAGAGAATTTGAGTTCCAGTCCACGTAGTATCAGGGCTAAAAAATGAGGGAGGCATGATGCCTCCCTCTTTCTATTGCAAGCCACGCTGGATAAAGGCTGAAGGAACATCGACTGGAAACAGCCTTGCTCCCCCAACTCAAGTCGCATTTATGAATAATTAGTCAAAAATGTGCTTATCTGAACAGCATTGCGCCAGTTGGCGGGGCCTTTTGCATGCTGCGGCTGGCAGAAGATCACTCGTCCTTCTTGTCTCGCGACAGCAGGGCGATGGCCGCCTCTTTCGGATTCTTGCCTTCGTACAGCACCTTGAAGATCTGTTCGCAGATGGGCATCTCGACGCCACAGCGGGCCGCCAGCAGATGCACCTCCTTGGTGTTGCGATAGCCTTCCACCACCTGGCCTATCTCGGCCATGGCGGTGTCAACCGACTTGCCCGCTCCCAGCGCCAGACCGAAACGGCGGTTGCGCGACTGGTTGTCGGTACAGGTCAGCACCAGATCCCCGAGCCCCGCCATCCCCATGAAGGTCTTGGCGTCGGCCCCGAGGGCGGCGCCCAGACGCTGCATCTCCACCAGGCCCCGAGTGATGAGCGCAGTTCTGGCGTTGGCCCCAAAGCCGAGTCCGTCGGAGAGACCGGCACCGATGGCGATGACGTTCTTGACCGCCCCGCCCAGCTGCAGACCGATGAAGTCCGGATTGGTATAGACCCGGAACGAGCGGCCGCAGTGCAGCAGGTGGGAGAGATCGTCGGCAAAGTCGTCGTGGGTCGAGGCCACCGAGATGGCGGTCGGCAGACCGGCGGCCAGCTCGCGGGCGAAGGTCGGGCCCGAGATGACCGCCAGTGGAATGGCATCCCCCAGCACCTCCCGCGCCACCTCTTGCAGCAGACGGCCGCTATCCGGCTCCAGCCCCTTGGTGGCCCAGGCGATCCGGGTATCCGGGCGCAGGAAGGGTTTGACCTGGGCCAGTACCTGGCCGAACACATGGCTCGGCACCACCAGCAGCAGCACGGGAGCGGCTTGCACCGCCGCCTGCAGATCCGACGTCAGTTGCAGATCGGCCGGGAAGGGGACATCCGGCAAGAATGCCTTGTTGCAGCGATCCTGTTCCAGCTCGGCGACATGGGCAGGGTCGTGACCCCACAGCAGGGTCGGATGACCATTGCGCGCCAGAGAAATGGCAAGGGCGGAGCCATAAGACCCCGCCCCCAGGACCGAGATTGCGATCTGGTCGGCCATTATCAGGCTTCCGCAGTCGCCTGCTGGGCCTGTACCTGCGCCATGTGCTGGGCGAACAGGGCGTCGAAGTTGACCGGTGCCAGGTTCAGCTGCGGGAAGGAACCCTTGCTCACCAGGTTGGACACCGCTTCGCGGGCATACGGGAACAGGATGTTCGGGCAGAAGGCCGCCAGGCAGTGGGCCAGTTGCGGCTCAGGCAGGTTGCCGATGGTGAAGATGCCGGCTTGCTGCACTTCGCACAGGAAGGCGGTCTCGGTTTCCAGCTTGCAGGTGACGGTCAGGGTCAGCACCACTTCATAGACGCTGTCGGCCAGGACATTGGTCTTGGTGTCCATGTCCAGCTTGACGTCCGGCTGCCACTCTTTCTGGAAGATGTGCGGAGTATTCGGGGCTTCGAAGGAAACATCCTTGGTGTAGACACGCTGGATGTGGAATTCCGGTTGCACTTCCTGGTTGTTGATTTCGTCAGCCATTTCGTTTGATTCCTTTTTAAGATAATGAGTGGGCGCAGGCCCTTAAATCAGCGTTTTTTGGTCACCGGCAGATTGTCTGCACGCCATTGGGCCATGCCACCGCTGAGCACATACACCTGCTTGAAACCGGCCTTGCTCAGTTGGCGACCCGCGCCACCAGCGGTCATCCCCGACTCGCACACCACTATGATGGGGGCATCCTTGTGCTTTTCAACCGGACCCAGATTATTCGCCTGGATCTGGGCGAGCGGCAGGTGATGGGCCCCGGCCAGATGACCCTTGGCAAATTCATCCTGACTGCGAATGTCCACGACGGTGGCGTTTTCACGGTTGATAAGCAGGGTAGCGGCGTGGTTGTTGACCGCCTTCACCGGAGAAAAACGAGCACGCACAGTGGTATACACCAGGGTGCCTGCCAGGCCCAACCAGGCTGCGGTCAGCAGCGGATTGCGGGCCGCGAAATCCAAATACTCTTGCATCTTCTACTATCCAGGGACCAAGACAAGGGCCCGAGTATACATGGGGCCCTGCATAAGATCAGCCATCTTGGCGGCAAAGCGAGAGCAAGCTCCCATCAGGGATGGCTGCCGATTCTTCCTCCTCCAACCGGGCAGAACGAGAGGATGTGCCATGCCGAAAAGAGGGGGGAAACAGAGGAAACCCCGCCGCGGCAGACAAGCCGGCAACATGCCTAAAACAGCGGGATAACAGTTAAAAAGCGAGGCTGGAGAGGGACTTGGCTATCAGGTGACTATTTCGGCAGATGTAGTAATATTACGCTAGTTTCACTTCCCGCAATTCATTCCTATCCGAGAGGACATAGCCTTATGTCAACAGCTAAGAAACCGCTGGTTCTGGTCATCATGGACGGTTGGGGCTACAGCACCAAGCAAGAGTACAACGCCGTTGCTGCTGCCAAGACCCCCAATCTGGATCGCCTGGCCCGTGACTACACCAGCACCCTGATCTCCGGCTCCGGCCTGGACGTGGGTCTGCCGGACGGCCAGATGGGCAACTCCGAAGTGGGCCACACCAACATCGGTGCCGGTCGCGTCGTCTATCAGGAGCTGACCCGCATCTCCAAGGACATCCAGGACGGCGACTTCTTCCAGAACGTCGAGCTGGCCAAGGCTGTCGACGCTGCCGTGACCAAGGGCAAGGCCGTGCACATCATGGGTCTGATGTCCCCGGGTGGCGTACACAGCCACGAAGAGCACATCATGGGCATGATCGAGATGGCCGCCAAGCGTGGCGCCGAGCAGATCTACTTCCACGCCTTCCTGGATGGCCGCGACGTCCCGCCGCGCAGTGCCCAGTCCTCCATCGAGCTGTTCGACGCCCTGTTTGCCCGACTGGGCAAGGGTCGTTTCGCCTCCATGATCGGTCGTTACTACGCCATGGACCGCGACAACCGCTGGGATCGCGTGCAGCAGGCCTATGACCTGATGACCCAGGGCAAGGGCGAATTCACCGCCGACAACGCCACCGACGCGCTGGCCGCTGCCTATGCCCGCGACGAGAACGACGAGTTCGTCAAGGCCACCCGCATCGGCGACGCTGCACCGATGATCGACGGCGACGCGCTGATCTTCATGAACTTCCGTGCCGACCGCGCCCGCGAAATCACCCGCGCCTTCGTCGATACCGACTTCACCGGCTTCGCCCGCACCGCCACCCCGGCCCTGCACTTCGTGATGCTGACCGAATACGCGGCCGACATCAAAACCGCCTGCGCCTATCCGCCCACCGCCCTGGTCAATACCCTGGGTGAGTGGCTGGCCAAGCAGGGCAAGACCCAGCTGCGCATCTCCGAGACCGAGAAGTACGCCCACGTCACCTTCTTCTTCAACGGTGGCGAAGAGGCCTGCTTCAGCGGCGAAGATCGCGAAATCGTGGCGAGCCCGAAAGTGGCTACCTATGACCTGCAGCCGGAGATGAGCTCCGAAGAGCTGACCGACAAGCTGGTTGCGGCCATCAAGAGCGGCAAGTACGACGTCATCATCTGCAACTACCCGAACGGCGACATGGTCGGTCACACCGGCGTGTTCGATGCGGCCGTCAAAGCCTGTGAAGCGGTCGACCACTGCATCGGTCGCGTCACCGACGCCCTGGCGGAAGTGGGTGGCGAGTGCCTCATCACCGCAGACCATGGCAACGCCGAGAAGATGATGGACGAAGAGACCGGTCAGGCCCACACCGCCCACACCAATCTGCCGGTTCCCCTCATCTACTTCGGTCGTAAAGCCGAGGTCGCCGAAGGCGGCAAACTGTCCGATCTGGCCCCCACCATGCTGACCCTGATGGGTCTGCCGGTGCCGCCGGAAATGACTGGCAAGCCCCTGATGATTCTGAAATAATCCTGCCCCATGCGGGGATGCGAAATTATTTCACAGAAAACCAGTCGCGTCGGCCTGTTGGTCGGCGCGCTGTTTTTTTGCCTGATCGGCGGTACCGGCACAGCCCGGGCTGCGAACCAGCAGCTGGGGGCCATGCAGTCCCAGATCAAGGAACAGCAACAGACCCTCAAGCTCAGCAAGCAGGAGCTTGCCAAGCTCAACACCCAGCTCAAGGCTGACGAGCAGGCCATTTCGGCTGCCGCCGCCAAACTCGAGCAGACCAGACAGCAACTCCGGCAGAACCAGCAGAAGCTGGCGTCCCTGCAGCAGGACAAGCTGGCACTGGAGCAACAAGCCAAACACCAGAAGCAGTTGCTGGCCAAGCAGGCGGAAAGCGCCTTCCAGGCGGGCAACCACGATTACCTCAAACTGCTGCTCAACCAGCAGGATCCGGCCAAGCTGAGCCGCGCCCTCGACTATTTCGATTACCTCAACAAGGCCCGTATCGAGGCCATTGAAGCCCTGCGCGCCACCCGTGACAAGCTGGCCAAGAACCAGCAGGCCACCAGGGAGACCGAGAACCGCCTCCAGACCCTGCTCGGCGAGCAGCAGGAGCATCACCAGAGCCTGCTGGCCAGCCAGCAGAGCCGTGCCAAGGTGCGCAACCAGTTGCAGCAATCGGTGCAGGCCGACGAGCAGAAGCTCGACAAGCTGGTCAAGGCGGAGAAGGCGCTCAAGGCGCGGCTGGAAGAGCTGCGTCGCCAGCAGGAAGAAAAGGAACGCCGCGAACGGGCAGAGCGGGAGCGCCTCGCCAAGATCAAGGCCGAGCAGGAGCGCCAGCGCCGTCTGGAGGCCCAGCGCCTGGCAGCCGAACAGAAACGCATCGAGGAGCAGCAGCGGATCGCGGCCCAGCAGCGCCAGGTCGGCGAACAGCAGCGGCTGGCGGCCCAGCAGCAGCGCGTCGCCGAACAGCAGGCCAAGGTGGCGCAGCAGCAAGCTGCCGCCCGCAACAGCGCCAAGGCGAGCAGCAACGGCTACGGCGGTCTGAGCACGGGTGGCAACCTGCGCTGGCCGGTGCAGGGCCCCATCCTCATCTCCTACGGCTCGCCGCGTACCGCCGAGCTGAAGTGGAAGGGCACCCTGATCGGCGCCAGCGAAGGGACCCAGGTCAAGGCGGTGGCTCCGGGCCAGGTGGTCTACGCCGACTGGCTCGACGGCTTCGGCATGCTGCTGGTCATCGACCACGGCAAGGGTTACATGAGCCTCTACGGCCACAACCAGTCGCTGCTGCGCCAGGTGGGACAAAAGGTGGAGCAGGGTGAGCCCGTGGCCCTGGTCGGCGACAGCGGCGGACAGGAGCGCTCCGGCCTCTACTTCGAGATCCGCTATCAGGGCGAGGCCATCAACCCGACCAAGTGGCTGGCCAGACGCTAAGCCCGCCTTGGCGGTGCCCGAGTGGAGTCCGCTACCTCATCCCCAGCCCTTCTCCCGCGAGGGGAGCAGGGAGCAAAAGACAGCAACACCGCGTCGTTTACCACTTCACCTGACAAAAAGTCTGCATCGCGCAGGCTTTTTACTTGGCAGGGGAGGCACCACACCGCCCGCCCCGATGATGAAAACTTACCTCTTTTCCATCCCGCTCAGGGGAAGACCACCAGCCCGATCTGCTCCAGTAGCCCCTGCTGCTGATCTTCATTGATCTGCACCCCGGCGAGGTTGACCCGGCGCAGATCCAGGCCGGGCAGATCGCACTGGCGCAGATCGCAGCCTTGCAGGTTGAAGCTGGTCCAGTCGATTTGCCCGAACTCGGAGCCGCTGAGATCCGAGCCCGCCAGGGAGGCGCCCAGCAGGTTGGCCCCCTGCCAGCGGTTGCCGGCAAGCTCGCACCGCTCCAGCAGGCAGCTTTCGAAGTTGGCGTAGCTGAAGTTGTTGCCGGTGAGGTGGGCTTCGCAGAAGTAGCTTTTGGCGGTGATCCGGTTGGCGAAGCTGGCATGGGCGAAGTTGATCCCCATGGCCTGGCAGTCGCGCATCTCCAGCCCAAGACACTGGCTGCGGCCGAAGTCCGCCAGGGTGAGATCGCAGCGCAGGAAGCTCGCCTCCCTCAGATCGCAGCCCTGAAACAGGCATCCCAGCTCCCGTTCCCTGTCATAGAAGCTGCAGTCGACGAAGCGGCTCTCCCCGAGATCGAGCCAGGAGAAGTGACAGCCGATGAAGCGGCACCCCTGGAACTGCTCCCCCTCCACCTCTTGCTGCTCGAAGTGGACCCCCTCGAAACACCTGCCCTTGATCATCCCCTGCCCCCTGTTGATGGCGTCATATGCTGACATTGCCGTGCAAAAACGGTAATGTTACGTGTAACATTTTTTTGCCGGATCCCCAGATGAACGACACCCGCAAGCGCCGCCCTACCCTGCAGGACATTGCCGACCTGACCGGTGTCACCAAGATGACCGTCAGCCGCTACCTGCGCGACCCGTCCGCCGTGGCCGAAGGGACCCGCGAGCGCATCGCCGCCGCGGTGGAGGAGCTCGGCTACATCCCGAACCGGGCGCCGGACATGCTGTCGAACGCCACCAGCAAGGCGATCGGCATCCTGATCCCCTCCCTCTCCAACCAGGTCTTCTCAGCGGTGATCCACGGCATCGAGGCGGTGACCCGGCCCGCCGGCTACCAGACCCTGCTCGCCCACTACGGCTACAGCCCGGAGCGGGAGGAGGAGCAGGTCGCCTCGCTCCTCTCCTACAACGTGGACGGGCTCATCCTCTCGGACACCCAGCACACCGAGCGCACCCGCAAGATGATCGCCACCGCCGGCATCCCGGTGGTGGAGACCATGGATCTGCCCCTCTCCCCCATCGACATGGTGGTGGGCATGGATCACCGGGCCGCCGCCCGGGCCATGGTAACAGAGATGCTGCGCCGGGGACGGCGCAAGGTGATCTACCTCGGCGCCCGGCTAGACGTGCGCACCCAGCTGCGAATGGAAGGCTACTACCAGGCGATGGCCGATTTCGGTCTGACCGGCCAGCACCTGCTGACCGAGCAATCCTCCAGCTTCACCCTGGGGGGAGAGCTGCTGGCCCAGGCCATGGCGCGCTTCCCCGATCTCGACGGCCTGTTCTGCACCAACGACGACCTCGCAGTGGGGGCCCTGCTGCAATGCCAGGCCAGGTGGATCCCGGTGCCCCAGCAGGTGGCCATTGCCGGCAGCAACGCCCTCGACATCGGCCACGCCATGACCCCCAAGCTCGCCAGCATCGTCACCCCCCGCGAGACCATAGGTCGCGAAGCCGCCATCATGCTGCTGGCCCGCCTCGGCGGCCAGCCGCTGGCGACCAGGTGCAAGGACATCGGCTTCTCCCTCTATGAGGGGGAAAGCCTCGGCTGATCCCCGGCCATCATGGCGCGTTCGACCGCCATGATGGCGCCTTCTCCCCTCTCCCCTCGCCGTCCCCTGGCCTATGCTGGCTCCTCCATCCACCCTGTCAGGAGCAGACCATGCACCACACCGAACGATTGAAAGCCTGCCTGCAGCGCGTCATCTGCGATCCCGCCTTCCCCCTGGCGGAGCTCGACGCCTGGTTCACCCCAGACTACTGCCAGGAGGTGAACGGCGAGCGGCTCGACTACCCGGCGTTTCACCAGCACATCGCCACACTGCGCCGCCATCTGGCCGGTGCGAGCATCGAGTTTGTCGCCACCCTGGCGCAGGGGGAGCGGGTGCACTCGACCCATGTGGTACGGGCCACCCGCCAGGACGGCGGCACCCTGGTCTGCAAGGTAAGCGGCCTCTTCACCTTTCGCGGCGACCGGATCTGCCACACCGACGAGGTGACCTGTCTGCTGGCAGGCAGCAAGGAGGATGCGGATATCGGCTCGCGGCGCTGACTGCCGGCAACCCGCAGACACCGCCATGGCGGGCAGGAAGGCAGACGACGGGCCCTCAGGCCGCCGGTTCGCGTCGGGCAAGGCGCTGGAGGGCGCGGGACAAGGCGCCGGGATCCTCGTAGCCGAGCCGATCGGCGATCTGGGCCAGCGTGAGCCCCCTGTGCTGCAACTGGCGCGCCCGTCCCAGCACCACCTGCTCCCGCCACTGGCGAAAGCTGCACCCCAGCTGCTGGAGGAAGAGCCGGTTGAGGGTGCGCACCGAGGCGCCGCAATCTGCCGCCAGCGCCGTCAGCGTCAGATGGATGGCGGGTGCCTGGCACACCCTGTCCAGCACCCGCAGCAGGCGCGGGTCCAGCGCCCCGGCGAGGGGAATGCGCGCCGCGAGCGGGTCGGCGCGCTCCAGCTCCTGGCCAAGCACCGTCAGATAGGCCCCTTTCACCTCCTCCTCGGCCAGCTCGGACAGGCGGGCGAAGAGGCCCGCCAGCAGCGGGCTGGCCTGCAAGGGGCCGAAGGCGGTACGGGCCGACGTCGGCACATAGAGGAGGGAGAGCCGGGAGCGGCGCAGCACGCGAAACTCGTGCTCCCACCCCGCCGGAATAAAGCAGATCTGGCCCGCCACCAGCAGTTCTCCCTCCCCTCGCCCCGTGATGATGCCGCCCCCGTCGTGCAGATAGCAGTATTGGGCATGGGGGTGGCAGTGCAGCGCGGTGAAGTGCCCTTGCGGGTAGGATGGATGCAGACAGGACATGAAGGCTCCAGGGGAGAGGGGCAGCCCCCGACCTTAAGCCAGGGCGAGGCCGGAAGCAAACGGCCCACCCCCTCCGGGGGCGGAAAAACAGCAGGCCACCCGGGGGTGGCCTGTTTAATTTTTCTAAACGATATTTGCTTAGCGTTTAACCAATTCAACCGCTTCCCGGGAGAGGCGGGTCACCTCCTCCCAGTTGCCGCTCTTGACGGCGTCTGCCGGCAGCATCCAGGAGCCGCCGACGGTGGCCACACATTTCAGCGCCAGGTAGTCGGCCACGTTTTTCGGGCCGATGCCGCCGGTGGGGCAGAATTTCACCTGGGGCAGGGGCGCCGCGATGGCGGAGAGTGCCTTGGTGCCGCCGTTCGCCTCGGCCGGGAAGAATTTGAGGTGGTCGTAGCCCGCTTCCAGCGCCTGCATCACCTCGGACGGGGTGGCCACCCCCGGGATCAGCGGCGCCGTGCTCTTGGCCGCGTGGGCCAGCAGGGCCGGGGTCATGCCCGGGGAGATGACGAAGCGGGCACCGGCAGCGACGGCGGCATCAAACTGCGCGCAGTTGAGCACGGTACCGGCACCGACCATGGCATCCGGCATCGCCTTGGCGATGAGGGCGATGGCGTCCAGCGCCACCGGGGTGCGCAGGGTGATCTCGAACACCGAGATGCCGCCGTCGAGCAGCGCCTTGGCCATCGGCAGGGCCTGCTCCAGGTCGTTGATGACCATCACGGGTACCAGGGGGGAGGCGGCAAACACCTCGGCAGGGGTCACTTTCCAGTTCTGCATAGCTCTTCCTTAGTCAAAGATGGTGGCGCCGCACTCGGCGCTCGATACCGCGCGACGCATCACGCTGAACAGTTCACGACCCCACCCCTCTTGTTCCAGGGTGAGGTCGATCTCGGCCTGGGTACGGCCACTCAAATCGGTCAGGCAGTCGAGGCGGCCTGACTCGGCATCCACCCGCAGCAGGTCGCCATCGGCGAGCAGGCCGATGGCCCCGCCGTGCAGCGCTTCCGGGGTGACGTGGATGGCGGCCGGGATCTTGCCGGAGGCACCGGAGAGGCGACCATCGGTGACCAGGGCCACCTTGTGACCCGCCTTCTGCAGGTTGCCAAGCACCGGCATCAGCTTGTGCAGCTCCGGCATGCCGTTGGCGGCCGGGCCGTTGTGGCGCACCACGATGACGGCGTCCTGGTTCAACTCACCGGCCTTGTAGGCCGCCTCCACCGCATGCTGGGAGGAGAAGACCCGGGCCGGGGCCTCGATGACCCGATACTCGGGCGCGACGGCGGAAACCTTGACCACGGCGCGGCCCAGGTTGCCCGCCAGCAGCTTGGTGCCGCCGGTGGCCTGGAACTCGCTGCCAGAGGGGGAGAGCACGCTCGGATCCCCGCTCTCGCCCACCGGTTGCCACACCAGCTTGCCATCCACCAGTGCCGGACGGCTGAGGTAGTCCTGCATCTCGCCGAAGACCGGGGTGGCATCCATGTGGATCAGCCCTTCTTCGGCCAGACGACGCATCAGGCCGGGCACGCCCCCCGCCTGCTCGAAGGCGTTGACGTCCGCCGGGCCGTTCGGGTACATGCGCACCAGGAGCGGCACCACGTCGGAGAGATCGCTCAGGTCGTCCCAGGTCAGCTCCAGCCCGGCGGCACGGGCCAGCGCCACCATGTGGATGCTGTGGTTGGTGCTGCCGCCGGAGGCGAGCAGGGCCACCAGGCCGTTGACCAGGGCGCGCTCGTCGATCACCGCACTCAGGGGGCGATAGGCGGGGGAGCCCGGGATCATGGCGCTGATGCGGCGGGCCGCTTCCTCGGTGAGGGCGTGGCGCAGCTCGCTGTGCGGATGCACGAAGGCGGAGCCCGGCAGCATCAGGCCCATGGCTTCGAACACCAGCTGGTTGGTGTTGGCGGTGCCGTAGAAGGTGCAGGTGCCCGCCGCGTGGTAGGCGCCGCACTCCATCTTGAGCAGGGCGTCGCGGCCCACTTCACCGGCAGCGTACTGCTGGCGCACCTTCACCTTCTCGTCGTTGCTGATGCCGCTCGCCATGGGGCCGGCAGGCACGAAGGCGGTGGGCAGGTGGGCGTGGGAAAGCGCCCCCATGATCTGGCCCGGGGCAATCTTGTCGCAGATGCCGAGCAGCAGGGTGGCGTCGAAGGTGTTGTGGGAGAGGGAGACCGCGGTGGCCTGGGCGATGAGGTCCCGGGAGAAGAGGGACATGTCCATCCCCGGCTGACCCTGGGTCACGCCGTCGCACATGGCGGGCACGCCGCCGGCGACCTGGGCGCTGTGGCCGAGCTCCGCCAGGGCGCCCTTGATGATGTCCGGGTAGCCCTGATAGGGCTGATGGGCACTCAGCATGTCGTTGTAGGCGGTGACGATGGCCACGTTGGCGCGGGTCATGTCGAGGATCCGCCCCTTCTCGTCACAGCTCGAGGCGGCCACGGCGTGGGCCAGGTTGCCACAGGAGAGGGAGGCGCGGGTCTTGCCCTGATCAGCCTGGCGCTGGATGCGGGCCAGGAAGCGGGCACGGCGGGCGGTGCTGCGCTCGCGGATGCGGTTGGTCACCTGGGTGATCACGGGATGGGTCATAGCTTTCTCTCCAACTCTATATACGGGCGCGGTCGGCTGCAGCCGGGCGCGCGACATGGCTCATTGCGCCTGCGTCAGCGCGGTGACGGCACGGTCGACCACCTGTTCGAAGGTCCCGTCGATATCGATGCGAAACACGCCGGGCTCGCCATCCGGTCGCTCCAGGGTATCAAACTGGCTTTGTACCATGGCTTCGCGCATGAAGTGGCCCTGCCGTGCCCGCATCCGTTCGAGAATGAGGGACTGGCTGCCATCCAGAAACAGGAAACTCACCGAGTCGTTGCCCTCGCGGATCTGGTCGCGGTACTGCTTCTTGAGGGCCGAGCAGACGATGACGCCGAGCTCGTTCTTGCGCTCCAGGCTGTAGGCCGCATCGCGGATCCGCTCCAGCCAGGGGGCCCTGTCTTCATCGTTGAGCGGGTTGCCCGCCGCCATCTTCTGGATGTTCGCGCGAGGGTGCAGATCATCGCCGTCGATGAACTTGGCCCCCAGGGCATTGGCCACCTTGAGGCCGATGCTGGACTTGCCGCTGCCACACACACCCATCACGATAATGCACTTGCCCGCCATTATTTGACCTCTCTCTCACTTTTCAAAAAACGTTCGCCTGATGGGTTCTAAGCTACCACGTTACCGGTAACATGTTACCGGTAACGTTTCGCAATGTGAAGTGCAGCACAGAAATGTGCAGAACAACAACTAGAACCATTTGAGGACAATTTTATGGACGGAGCAATGAACACACCCGATGTCGCCTATCTGCTCTCGGTAGCGGGCGGAGCCATTGTCATGTTGCTGGTGCTGATCATGCGATTCAAGGTACATGCCTTCGTGGCATTGACCCTGGTCAGCATGCTGACGGCCCTGGCCACCGGGGTCACCTATGACCAGGTGATCCCCACCATGCTGACCGGTTTCGGCGGCACCCTGGCCTCGGTCGCGCTGCTGGTCGGCCTCGGCGCCATGATAGGCCGGATCCTGGAGATGACGGGGGGCGCCAAGGTACTGGCCGATACCCTGATCAACCGCTTCGGCTCCCACCGCGCCCCCTTCGCGCTGGGTGTGGCCTCCCTGCTGTTCGGCTTCCCGATCTTCTTCGACGCCGGTCTCATCGTCATGCTGCCCATCATCTTCAGCGTGGCGAAGCAGTTCGGCGGCTCCGTCCTCAAGTATGCCCTGCCCTCCGCCGGCGCCTTCGCGGTGATGCACGCCTTCCTGCCGCCCCACCCGGGCCCGGTGGCCGCCAGCGAGCTGCTGGGTGCCAACATCGGTCTGCTCACCGTCGTGGGCCTGCTGGTCGCGCTGCCCACCTGGTATCTGGGTGCTTACCTGTTCGGGCTCTGGTCCGGCAAGAAGTTTGAGTTGCCCCTGCCCCCGAGCTTCACCGCCAGTGCCGAGCAGCTCTCCGACAAGGCGCCGAGCTTCGGCCAGGTGATCTCCATCCTGCTGCTGCCGCTGGTGCTCATCTTCATGGATACCGGCCTCAATACCCTGGGCGTCATGGGCGTCATCGACAAGGGTGCGGACTGGGTCAACGTGCTGCGCATGGTCGGCAAGACCCCGGTCGCCCTGCTCATCACTGTGCTGTACGCCCTCTGGATGTTCCGCCAGAGCCAGGGCAAGGTGCAGCTCGAGAAGTTCTGCAACGACGCCCTGGCCCCGGTCTGCGCCGTCATCCTGGTCACCGGTGCCGGCGGCATGTTCGGCGGCGTATTGCGGGCGAGCGGCATCGGCACCGCGCTGGCCGACGTGCTCTCCGATACCGGCATGCCGGTGATCCTCGCAGCCTTCCTGGTGTCCGCCGCGCTGCGGGTTGCCCAGGGTTCCGCCACCGTGGCCCTGACCACCACCGCCGCCCTGATGGCGCCGACCGTGGCCGCCACCACCGGCCTGAGCGAGCTGGACCTGACCTTCATCGTCATCGCCATCGCCGGGGGCGCCACCGTGCTCTCCCACTTCAATGACTCCGGCTTCTGGCTGGTCAGCCGCTTCCTCAACATGGACGAGAAGACCACCCTCAAGACCTGGACCGTGATGGAGACCCTGCTCGGCACCATCGCCTTCCTCATCGTGGCCACGGCCAGCGCCATCCTCTGACGGAAACACATCGGGGCCGCATCCGTCGGCCCCGATGTGATATTGCACCGACTTTTTACGGATTCTTGCTTGGGCCCATCGCCACAGATTGCTAGAATTGCCTATTCTTCGCCCCGAGTGGAACGCTTCATCCCGTGATTTCAGGCTTCTCTATGCATTCATCGGCACATTATCGACAGTTGCTGACCCGCTTACCCCAGATCGCGGTCGCCGCGGATCAGTTCCAGATACTCAGCAGCGCCAAAGACTTCAAGAGCCGGATCCTGTCGCTCATCGCCCATGCGACCCAGCGCATCTATCTGATCGCGCTCTATCTGCAGGATGACGAGGCGGGACGGGAGATCCTCTCCGCCCTCTATGCCGCCAAGCAGCGCAATCCCTCTCTCGACATCAAGGTGTTCGTCGACTTCCACCGCGCCCAGCGCGGCCTGATCGGCAAGGGCAAGCAGGGGGGCAACCACCTGATGTACCAGGCCATGGCCGCCAGCCACCAACACCAGATCGAGATCTACGGCGTGCCGGTCAAGGGCCGCGAGCTGCTCGGGGTGCTGCACCTCAAGGGCTTCATCTTCGACGACACCCTGCTTTACTCCGGCGCCAGCCTCAACGACATCTACCTGCACCAGCAGGAGCGCTACCGCTTCGATCGCTATCACCAGATCCACAGCCCGGCACTGACCCGCAGCATGGTCAACTACGTGGATGACGTCTTCCTCGGCAGCGAGGCCGTCCAGCGGCTGGATCGCACCGGCATCCCCGGCGCCAAGCAGCTCAAGGGGCCGATCCGCCGCTTCAAGCAGCGTCTGCGCCTCTGCCAGTACCGCTTCGAGAGCATCAAGCCCAACGATCGGGAGATCGCCGTGACCCCCATGGTGGGCCTGGGCAAGCGGGGCAACCAGCTCAACCGGATGATCCGCAACCTGGTGCGGGCCACCGAGCGGGAGATCTTCATCTGCACCCCCTACTTCAACCCCCCCAAGGAGTTGAACAAGGACGTGGAGGCGCTGCTCAAACGCGGCTGCAAGGTGACCATCGTCGTGGGCGACAAGACCGCCAACGACTTCTTCATCCCCCCGGAGGAGAAGTTCTCCACCATCGGTGGTCTGCCCTATCTCTACGAGACCAACCTGCGCAAGTTTGCCGAGCGCAACCAGCACCACATCGACAACGGCCGGCTCAACCTCATGCTCTGGTGCTGCGAGAAGAACTCCTATCACCTCAAGGGGATCTTCGTGGATGAGGAGTGGGCCCTGCTCACCGGCAACAACCTCAATCCCCGAGCCTGGGCGCTGGATCTGGAGAACGGCCTGCTGGTACACGACCAGCACCATCACCTGCGCGAGCAGTTCAGTGCGGAGCGGGAGAACATCCTGGCCCACACCCGCCGCATCAGTCACTTCGACCAGATAGAGCAGATCAAGGATTACCCGGATCAGGTGCGCAAGCTGCTGGCCCGGATCCACAGGGTCAAGGCTCACCTCCTGCTCAAGCGCATCCTCTGACCGCCAGGGCGCCCCGTCAGTGAAAAAGCCTGCCGTTTCCGGCAGGCCTTTTTCATGGATGACCCTCCCCCCGCTCCCTTGCCCACCAGCCCGGAACGGCACAACGCGGCTTGCATCGAGGCCGCAACAACCCCTATCATCTGGACATATTTACAGTGTTTTCGGGCATCTAATTGATGAAATTGGATAAAATCTCCCTCGACAGCCTCAAGGGTGTCGGCAGCAAGATGCTGGAGAAACTCGAGCGGCTGGGGCTGGCCACGGTACAGGACCTGCTGTTCCACCTCCCCCTGCGCTACGAGGACCGCACCCAGGTGTGGCCCATCGGCGATCTGCCGCCCGGCCTGCACGGTGCCGTCGAGGGCGAGATCCAGGACACCCAGCTGGTGATGGGGCGCCGCCGCATGCTGGTGTGCCGTATCAGCGACGGCACCGGCAGCCTGACCCTGCGCTTCTTCAATTTCACCGCTGCCCAGAAAAACAGCCTGGCCCAGGGCCGCCTTATCCGCTGCTTTGGCGAGACACGTCCCGGCAAGTACGGCCTGGAGATGGCCCACCCCGAGTACAAGCTGCTCGGCGAGGAGCAGGCCGGCCAGACCGAAGAGGCCCTCACCCCCGTCTACCCCACCACAGAGGGGCTGCGCCAGCTCACCCTGCGCAGCCTCACGGATCAGGCCCTGGCCCAGCTCGACCTCTACGGGGTCGAGGAGCTGCTGCCTGCCGGCCTCTATCCCCAGCAGATCGATCTTGCCGCCGCCCTGAAGCTGCTGCACCGCCCGCCTCCCTCGGTGGCGCTGGCCCTGCTCGAGAGCGGCCAGCACCCGGCACAGCAGCGGCTCGTACTGGAAGAGCTGCTGGCCCACAACCTCTCGGTCTTGAAGGTGCGGGCCCAGGCACAGACCCAGCTGGCCCGAGCCCTCAAGCCCGCTCCCGAGCTGGTCCGGCAGCTGCTCGGCGCCCTGCCGTTCACCCCCACCGGTGCCCAGAGCCGTGTGGTGGCGGAGATAGCCAGGGATCTGCAACAGAGCCACCCCATGATGCGCCTGGTCCAGGGGGACGTGGGCTCAGGTAAAACGCTGGTCGCTGCACTGGCCGCCCTGCAGGCCATCGGCAACGGCTGCCAGGTGGGGCTGATGGCCCCGACCGAGCTGCTGGCCGAACAGCACGCCATCAACTTCGCCAGGTGGCTGGAACCGCTCGGCATCAAGGTCGGCTGGCTGGCGGGCAAGCAGAAGGGCAAGGCGCGGGAAGAGGCGCTAGCCGCCATCGCGGACGGCAGCGTCAAGATGGTGGTGGGCACCCACGCCATCTTCCAGGAGCAGGTGGTGTTCCAGCGCCTCGCCCTGGTCATCATCGATGAACAGCACAGGTTCGGGGTGCATCAGCGCCTCGCCCTGCGGGAAAAAGGAGAGCGGGAAGGGGTGCATCCCCACCAGCTCATCATGACCGCCACCCCCATCCCCCGCACCCTGGCGATGACCGCCTATGCGGACCTCGACACCTCCATCATCGACGAGCTGCCGCCGGGCCGCACTCCCATTACCACGGTCGCCCTGCCGGACAGTCGCCGCCAGGACGTGATCGAGCGGGTGAGGCTCGCCTGCGAGGAGGGCAAGCAGGCCTACTGGGTCTGCACCCTGATCGAGGAGTCGGAGGTGCTGGAGTGCCAGGCCGCCGAAGACACCGCCGCCGAGCTGCAAACCCTGCTGCCCGGCCTGCACATCGGCCTGGTACACGGCCGGATGCGCCCTGTCGAGAAACAACGGGTGATGGAGGAGTTCAAGGCGGGCATACTGCAACTGCTGGTCGCCACCACCGTCATCGAGGTGGGGGTGGATGTGCCCAATGCCAGCCTGATGATCATCGAAAACCCGGAGCGACTGGGGCTGGCCCAGTTGCACCAGCTGCGCGGCCGGGTCGGGCGGGGGTCGGTGGCCTCTCACTGCGTGCTGCTCTATCATGCCCCCTTGTCCAAGACCGCCCAGAGCCGCCTCGGGGTACTGCGGGAGACCAATGACGGCTTTCTCATCGCCCAGCGGGATCTGGAACTGCGCGGCCCAGGCGAGCTGCTCGGTACCCGCCAGACCGGCCTGGCCGATCTCAAGATCGCCGATCTGGTGCGCGACCAGCCGCTCATCCCTCAGGTGCAGAAGATGGCGCGCTTCCTGATGGACAAACACCCGGCGCATGTCGAGCCTCTGATCCGCCGCTGGCTGGGCCTGCGAGACCACTACTCCAATGCTTGACCAAGGCAGATGCAGAAGAGGGTCACCTTGCCTGATGGATAAACACCCGAGCCATGTCGAGCCCCTGATCCGCCGCTGGCTGGGCCTGCGAGACCACTACTCCAATGCTTGACCAGGGCAGATGCAGAAGAGGGTCACCTTGCCTGATGGATAAACACCCGAGCCGTGTCGAACCCTTGATACGATGCTGGCTCGGTCTACGGGATCACTACTCGAATGCCTGACCAAGCAACAGAAACAGGAGGAAAGCACTGATGAATTCCTGGCTGCGCGGCCTGCTCTACACCTTTGCCTTCCTGCTGCTCTTTGTCTGGGTCGGTCTCGGCCTGTTCGATGCCGAGCGCGCCAAAGGCCCCATCGCCAACTGGCTCAGCCAGCAGACCGGGGTGCCCGTCACCATAGGCCGACTGGTGTTCAATCCGCTGCACCCCTACACCCTGCTGGCGGAGCAGGTGCGCTATGGGGATGCGGTACAGCTGGAAAAACTCTATCTGGAGATCGAGCACATCGACTGGTTGAACCGGGATGTGCGCATCGCCCACCTGGACCTCATCCGTCCCGTCATCAAGCTGCCGCTCCCCAACCAGTTGCCAAGCCTGCCGGTTCACTCCCTCACCATCAGCGACAGCACCATCGACAACCTGAGCCTGCAGAGCGAGGCCCTGACCCTGCGCGGCCTCAGTGCGTCCCTGAGTGACTGGGAACTGATCGACCCGAGACGCCAGCCCCAGGCCAACCTCACCCTGGGCATCAACCAGCTGGAGACCCCCATGTTCACCCTGGCCCGTCTCAGCCTCAAGGGGCGGCTGGAGGGGCAGGTGCTCAGCACCGACAGACTGACCACCAACCTGTTCGACGGCCTGCTCGAGACCGGCATGGTGCTGAACTGGCCAGAGCGCAGCCTGCAACTGCACGATCTCAAGGCCCGCGCCATGCGCCTCGAGCTTGGTGACATACCCCCTGGCGAGTTCCCCCTGCGCCGCATCACCCTGGACAGGGGTCAGCTTGCCCAGGTGAGCATCAATGCCATCGATCAGGAGCTCTCCCTCAACAACTTCAACGGCCAGCTCACCGCCTTCGACTGGCAGACGGGCAGCCAGCCCAGCGGCTATCTGGCGGGCACCCTGGGCGACATGGGCCGCGGCCTGTTCCAGCTTGAGGCCGTCGAGGGCAAGCTCGCCTTCTCCCCCCGGCAGCTGGATGCCGAGCTGCGGGGCAAGGCATACGAAGGGGAGTTCAACGTCGAGCTGGCCCTCGACACCCAGCAGCAGAAGCTCGTCCTGAAGGATCTGGCCCTGAGCGGCATGGACATCAGCTTGCCCCAGGGGTGGTGGCAGGATTGGCAGGGCTGGCGCCCGCAACAGATCGACATCCGCAAACTGGCCTTCGACAAGCTCAAGGTGCTCTCTTTCGACGACACCCTGCCCCTCTCCCTGACCGGCTGGCAACTCTACCTGAACGATCTCGCCCTGTGGGGCAACCAGCCAGGCCCCCTGCTGGGGCGTGCCCGCATCGAGAGCAAGTGGTTCGAGCTGGTGTGGGACGGTCTCAGTGCTCGCAACGGCACCCTGGATGGCGAGCTGACCCCCAGCTCCTGGCAGCTCAACACCCTCGCCACCTCCCTGCCCGACGAGGGCTCCCTCAACCTGAGCGGCCAGTGGGGCAGAACGCCCGGGCAGGAGAGCCGCCTGCAGTTGCAGGGCAAGCAGCTGGATCTGGAGCAGTGGGGCAAGCTGCTGCACTCCCCCGTCTCCTTCGCGGGCAAGGTGGATCTGGCGGCAGATCTGCAGGCCGACCTCAACGGGCAACCCGGCGAGCAGACGGCCAACTGGCGCCGGACCCTTCAGGGCAGCCTGAGCCTGGAGAGCAAGGATCCCTTCTGGGACAAGGTCGGCATCGACCCCCTGCTGGATGACTGGTTCAGGGAGCAGACCCCCCCCGATCTGACACCGCAGACGCTGTGGCAGGCGATGCAGCGCGGAGACACCCCCTTCTATCAGATCAGGCTGGATGCCAGGGCGGAGCAGGGCAAGGTGCGGATCGAGCAAGGCGGTGCCTCCACCATCACCCACCTGCTGGCACTGCAAGGGGGTGTCGACCTGGCCGCAGACCAGTGGCAGCTCGACCTCGGGGTCCTGAACAAGGGACGCTGCGCCGAGCTGCTCGCCCGCTGGCGCGGCCCCCTCAATGCGCCCGACCTGGGCTGGAGTTTCCCCACGGGACAGGACGCCTGTGGCTGGGAGGCGGGTGTGCGCTACCCCGCCCAGGGACGAAGCGGCCCGCTCTGGCGCCCCCGGCCCCCGGCCCCTGCCGCCCAATAACGAACAAGGCCTCGCGAAGAGGCCTTGTTGCTGTGAACACCAGGGATCAGCGTGCGCCGCGCTTGATGGGCAGTACCACATACTGACCGACAAACTCCACCGCCAGCTTGCGGCCGCTGAACAGCTGCACCCGCAGGCTGAACTTGGCGGATTCTCCGCCCCTCAGCGGCTCGAGCACGGCGGGCATGCCCTCCCGGGCCACCCGCGCCTCCGGCTCTTCGCTCACCGGCCGGTAATACTTGATGTTGCCCTCGGCCAGCACGGTATCGCCTCCCAGCCCTGCCTCCTTGAGCTGCAACCAGATGAGACCCCAGCCCGCCAGCACACACTGGCTGTAAATGCTGCCGGCGAACATGGTGTCGTGGACGTTGAGATTGGCCGCCAGGTTGGCCTTGAGGTGGAAGGTCTGGCCATCGTAGTGGGTGATGTGCACCCCCATCTTCTCGCTGATGGGAATGCCCCGCGACCAGCGGGTGGTGAGATCCTGGCACCACTCCGGACGGTACTGGATGGTCTGCATGGGACTCAGGGACTTGATCATCTGGCGGTGAGGGATGCGGCCGAAAGAGACGGGGCCTTCCCCTACCTCGAGGAAGCCGCAGCGGCGATAGAACTCCACCGCCTCCTGGCGGGCGTTCATCACCAGCCGTTTCACCTTCTCGTCGCGGGCAAGCTGTTCGAGATCCTCCACCATGCGGGCGCCCAGCCCCTGGCCGCGAAATTCGGGTCGCAGCGCCATAAAGCGGATCTGGGCTTCATCGCCGCCCACAAAGAGGCGACCCACGGCGATGGGCGTTCCGTCGGGGGAGAGCATCAGCCGGTGAATGGCAACGGTATCGTACTCGTCACGCTCGGAGCCAAGGGGCAGATTGAAGGGTTTGCGCAGTAGTTCCCAGCGCAACTGATAGTAAGCATCCAGCTCCGCTGGTGTTTCTGGGGTGACTACCCGGTACATAAAGCGATCCTTGAGTGTGCGCCGACTGGCAGATGGAAGGACTGACGCAACCATTTCTCCCGGCGCAGCCTGTAGTAGGTATCCAGCTCGGCTGCCGTTTGGGGGATGACCACCCGGTACATAACAACATCCTTGAGTTACACTGGTCGAAAACCATCTTGCCGTGCAAATTCATGGACTTCAATCTGCAAGCGTACCAAGCCGATCACTTATTGCACCTCAGTGCCAAACCCGAACGCCGCGTTTCGGTGCTTGAAAATGCCCGTCATCGCTGGCTGGAAATGGACGGCGTGGTGCAATCCGCCATGAGCCTCCACCAACCGGCCCGCCTCTGTCTGCCTCATCAACGGAGCATCGCGGAGCAGTTGCCAAAGCAGGCAAGCCGGATCCTGGAGCTGGGGCTGGGCGGAGGGGATCTCACCCGTCACCTGGCGGCACGCTGGCCCGATGCCCACCACGACTGCGTGGATCTGGATGCCGACATCCTCACCCTGTTCCAGCAGTTCTTCCTCCCCTCGTCAGGGGGCTCACCTCGGCTGCATCACGCCGATGCGCTGCACTTCCTGCACCAGAGCCAGGAGATCTACGATCTGGTGCTGCTGGATTTGTTCAGCCAGGACGGCAACCCCCTTCTGCTGTTCCAGGCCCCGCTCTATCAGGCGCTGGCCAGCCGCCTGAGCGGTACCCTCATCATCAATCTGCTGCCCCGCACCCGGCTCGAACAGGCACAGGCTCTGCGACTGGCAGAGGAGTGGATAGGCCCGACCCACGTCCACGACGTGCCCGGCTACCGCAACGTCATCCTGCACGCAACCCGTCAGCATGGCCAGGGCGGGCGAGCACCGGCAGGGTGAAGAACCTGCGAAGTGTGCAGGCATCGCGTCCTGCCCCTCCGGTGAGGCCTGCCCTGCCTGCCACCCTTATACCTGCAGCCAGAAGGTGACGGGGCCGTCGTTGAGCAGCCTGACCTTCATGTCGGCGGCGAAGCGGCCGGTTTCGGTCGGCACGCCGCTCTCCCTGGCGCGAGCCACGAAGTACTCATAGAGTCGCTCGGCATCTGCGGGATGGGCGCCACCGGAGAAGCTGGGTCTCATCCCCTTGCCGGTATCCGCCGCCAGGGTGAACTGGGAGACCACCAGCAGGCTGCCGCTCACCTGGCTCACGTTGAGGTTCATCTTGCCGTTCTCGTCAGAGAAGATGCGATAGCCGCTCACCTTGTGCAGCAGCTTGTCCGCCTTGGCCTCGTCATCCCCCTGCTCCACCCCGAGCAGCACCAGCAACCCCTGGCCGATGGCCCCGGTCACCTCTCCCTCTACCGTTACGCTGGCCTCGCTGACCCGCTGAATCAGTGCAATCACATCCCTCTCCTCTCAAAACAGCACGACCGCCCATCCTGCAGGATGAGCGGTCGTCGATGCTACCAATAAATGCCCTGCCCGGGCCAACGTCTTTGTGCCGGGATCCGGTGTGATGGCCGGCCGGCGTCAGGCCAGCTCCTCTGCACCGGGCTTCTCGTACTCCCCGAGGCAGGCGGTGGTCTCGGCCCCCAGCAACACCACCAGCCAGCTCAGATACACCCAGACGAACAGGATGGGAATGGTCGCCAGGGCGCCATAGATGGCCTGGTAGGAGGGGAAGTTGGTGATGTAGATGGCAAAGCCGCGCTTGGCCAGCTCGAACAGGGTGGCCGCCACCAGGGCACCGATGAAGGCGTGGGTCAGCCGCACGCGGCAGTTGGGCACCACGGTATAGATCAGCAGGAAGGTGAGCACGGAGAAGAGGAACGGCAGGCTGCGCAGCAGCAGATAGCCGATACCGAACAGGCTGTCAGCCGCGAACAACCTGAGCGAGAGAATGTAGGAGGAGATGGCGATGCTGGCACCGATGAGCACGGGGCCCAGGGTCAGGATCATCCAGTACATGGCGAATGCCTGGGCCAAGGGCCGGCTTCGGGTGGATCGCCAGATGTAGTTGAGGTTCTTGTCGATGGCCGAGATGAGCATCAGGGCCACCACGATCAGGGCACCGATACCGACGGCCGTGGTGTTGGTGGCGTTGGCCACGAAGCCGTCGATGTACTCCTTGAGCATCTCGCCGGCGGTGGGGACGAAGTTGTGATAGACGAACTGCTCCATCGCCTGCTTCAGGCTCTGGAACACCGGAAAGGCCGACATCATGCCGAACACCACGGCGATCATGGGCACCAGGGAGAGCAGGGTGACATAGGCCAGGTAACCGGCAGTCACCGTCAATCTGTCCTGCTGGAAGCGGCCCCAGACAAACTGGGCGAAGTGGGCACCATCGTGGCGCAAGAAGGAGAGTGCATGGGCCAGACGGCCGCGGATCTGCTGCTGCATCTTGTTTCTCGTAAGCGTGATCATGCAGACATTGTGTCAGATAGGGTGGTCATTTGGCCACCCGCAGACCGGCCGGATGCGCCTCCATCGAACTAAGGCCCCATGAGCCCTCATGTCGAGCCCATAAAAAAAGAGGCCATAAGGCCTCTCTTTGGTCTGTCGATGAACAGCTATCGATCAAGCACGACCGGCGCGCTTGCGATCCATCTCGGTCAGCAGTTTCTTGCGGATACGGATGGCCTTGGGGGTGATCTCGACCAGCTCGTCGTTGTCGATGAACTCGAGAGCCTGCTCCAGGGTCATGCGGATCGGCGGAGTCAGCACCTGGGCTTCGTCGGTACCGGAGGCACGCATGTTGGTCAGCTGCTTGCCTTTCAGGCAGTTGACGGTCAGGTCGTTGGAGCGAGAGTGGATCCCGATCACCTGGCCTTCGTATACTTCGGTCGCGTGACCGATGAACAGACGACCACGGTCTTGCAGACCGAACAGGGCGAAGGTCAGAGCCTTGCCGGTGGCGTTGGAGATCAGCACGCCGTTCTGACGCTCACCGATGCTGCCACCCTTGTGCGGACCGTAGTGGTCGAAGGTGTGATACAGCAGACCGGTACCAGAGGTCATGGTCAGGAACTCGGTCTGGAAGCCGATCAGGCCACGGCTCGGGATGATGAAGTCCAGACGGACCCGACCCTTGCCATCCGGGGTCATGTTGGTCATCTCGCCTTTACGCAGGCCGAGCTGCTCCATCACGGAACCCTGATGCGCTTCTTCCACGTCCACAGTAACGGTTTCGAACGGTTCTTGCAGTTCGCCATCCACGGTACGCAGGATAACTTCCGGACGGGATACCGCCAGTTCGTAACCTTCGCGACGCATGTTTTCGATCAGGATGGAGAGGTGCAGTTCACCACGGCCGGAGACGCGGAACTTGTCCGGATCTTCGGTCTCTTCCACGCGCAGGGCCACGTTGTGGACCAGTTCCTGGTTCAGACGCTCCAGAATGTTGCGGGAGGTGACGAACTTGCCTTCTTTACCGGCGAACGGCGAGGTGTTGACCTGGAAGGTCATGTTCACGGTCGGCTCGTCAACGGAGAGCGGCGGCAGGGCTTCGACGGCACTGTTGTCACAGATGGTGTCGGAGATCTTCAGCTCGCCCAGACCGGTGATGGCGATGATGTCACCCGCTTGCGCGTCGGTCACTTCGGTACGGGACAGGCCCAGGTAGCCCAGCACCTGACCGACCTTGCCGGTACGCGGTTTGCCGTTGGCACTGACGATGGTGACCTGCTGGTTGGTCTTGACGCGACCACGAGTGATGCGGCCGATACCGATGACGCCCACGTAGGAGTTGTAGTCCAGCTGGGAGATTTGCATCTGGAAGGCACCGTCAACGTCGCCCTTCGGGGCTTCCACGTTGTCGACGATGGCCTGGAACAGGGGTTCCATGTTCTCGGACGGGACGTCCTGATCCAGGGTGGCCCAACCGTTCAGTGCAGAGGCGTAAACAACCTTGAAGTCCAGTTGCTCATCGGTGGCACCCAGGTTGTCGAACAGATCGAAGACCTGATCCATTACCCAGTCAGGACGAGCACCCGGACGGTCGATCTTGTTGATGACCACGATGGGCTTCAGACCCTGGGCGAACGCCTTCTGGGTCACGAAACGGGTCTGCGGCATCGGGCCGTCAACGGCGTCGACCAGCAGCAGCACGGAGTCAACCATGGAGAGTACGCGTTCAACTTCACCACCGAAGTCGGCGTGACCCGGGGTATCCACGATGTTGATGCGATAGTCGTTCCAGCGGATCGCAGTGTTCTTGGCGAGAATGGTGATGCCACGTTCCCGTTCCAGATCATTGGAGTCCATGATCCGTTCCTGACCTTCGCTGGTGCGATCCAGAGTGCCGGATTGCTGCAGCAGCTTATCAACCAGAGTCGTTTTGCCGTGGTCAACGTGCGCAATAATCGCAATATTGCGTAAATTCTCTAACATTCTCGCCTCAAATCACCGGGTAAAATTGGGCGCTAATTGTACTCTCGCCTTTGTGATCTGCCTAGCAGAATTGCAACACATTCACACACAACAAAGGATCAGGATCATGGACCCCGCAGCAAAAGGCTGCTTAGATGGCCTGGATACGCTGGCGCACCATCTCGGTGCACCAAAACGATCCAAGGTTGCACCACTTTAATGCAGCAACCGGCATGAGAACGGGTTTCTCGACAGCCTGAAACGGTGCAAGTGCCCTGAAATCAAGCTGTCACAAACTTGGCACGATACTGGCTTATGTGAATGTGACGACGCATTCACCCAAAGAGTTTTAACACCGGAGGTTACTTAGCATGTCAGCCCAGAACGTTTTGGCCCTGATCCAGGAACACGAAGTCAAGTTTGTTGATCTGCGTTTTACCGACACCAAGGGTAAAGAGCAGCACGTATCCATCCCTTCCCACCAGGTTGACGAAGACTTCTTCGAAGACGGCAAGATGTTCGATGGTTCCTCCATCGGCGGCTGGAAGGGCATCAACGAGTCTGACATGGTGCTGATGCCGGACCCGGCTTCCGCCAAACTGGACCCGTTCACCGAAGAGACTACTCTGAACATCGTCTGTGACGTGCTTGAACCCGCCACCATGCAAGGCTATGACCGTGATCCGCGCTCCATCGCCAAGCGTGCCGAAGATTTCCTGAAGTCCAGCGGCATCGCTGACACCGTGCTGTTCGGGCCGGAGCCGGAATTCTTCATGTTCGACAACATCACCTTCTCCAACACCATGGGCCACAGCTTCGTGAAGATCGAATCCGAAGAAGCTGCCTGGAACTCCGGTACCGACTACGAGCACGGCAACAAGGGTCACCGTCCGTTCGTCAAGGGTGGTTACTTCCCGGTTGCCCCGGTTGACTCCTCCCAGGACATCCGTGCCGCCATGTGCCTGGTACTGGAAGAGATGGGCCAGGTCGTCGAAGCTCACCACCACGAAGTGGCGACCGCCGGTCAGAACGAGATCGCAACCCGCTTCAACACCCTCACCCTGAAGGCTGACGAAGTACAGGTCCTGAAGTACGTGATCCACAACGTGGCCCACGCCTACAACAAGACCGTCACCTTCATGCCGAAACCCATGTTTGGCGACAACGGCTCCGGCATGCACTGCCACCAGTCCCTGGCCAAAGACGGCGTCAACCTGTTCGCAGGCGACCTGTATGGCGGTCTGTCCGAGATGGCACTGCACTACATCGGCGGCATCATCAAGCACGCCAAGGCCATCAACGCCTTCGCCAACCCGACCACCAACTCCTACAAGCGTCTGGTGCCGGGCTATGAAGCACCGGTCATGCTGGCCTACTCCGCCCGCAACCGCTCTGCCTCCATCCGTATCCCGGTCGTGCCGAGCCCGAAAGCCCGCCGCATCGAAGTACGCTTCCCGGATCCGGCTGCCAACCCGTACCTGGCCTTCGCTGCCCAGCTGATGGCCGGTCTGGACGGTATCATCAACAAGATCCATCCGGGCGATGCCATGGACAAGAACCTATACGATCTGCCGCCGGAAGAAGCCGCTGAAGTGCCGACCGTTGCCGGTTCCCTGGACGAAGCGCTGTCCGCACTGGATGCAGACCGTGAGTTCCTGACCCGTGGTGGCGTGTTCAGCGATGACTTCATCAACTCCTACCTGGAACTGAAACAGCAGGATGTTGACCGCGTGCGCATGACCCCGCACCCGCTGGAGTTCGAGCTGTACTACTCCGTCTAATCCGCTTTCCCATGACAAACCCGCCATCTGGCGGGTTTTTTTCATTCTGGCAACGGAAATACCGCCGAACGGGCACGATCATGCAGAAAGATGATCCCGTTCACGGAGCCGTACCACCCTCGGCTGTTCACACCCCGACCCCGTGGTTTTTCTCTGATAGGATTAAGGTGAACCCCGTCAAGGAGAGATGGATGAACACTGTACCCTGGCTGCTGAGCCTCCTGCTGATGGCCTCCTGTTCCGCACAGGCCGCCCGCGTCTACTCCTGGGTCGATCCCCAGGGGGTGACCCACTACACCGATGCCCCCCCTCCCGGCAAGAGCGCAAAAGAGGTGGACCTGCGGGTCTCGCCGCTCATCGGCACAGCCCCCCACTCGGTCCAGGTGGACAACTTCAACAGCCTGACCGGTGTCGATGCCAGGAAAGCCCTGGAAGCGGCTCCCCTGGAGATCGATCTCATCTCTCCGGAACCGGGCAGCACATTGCGCGACAATACCGGCAACATCGTCTTCCAGGGCGAGATCTCTCCCCAGGTCCCGGTGCAATACGATGTTCGCCTGATCCTGAACGGCAAGGCGGTGCCCCTGGTTCACAACAGCCTGGCCATACGGGTGGAAAACCTCGATAGAGGCGCCTATGAGGCACGGCTCGAGTTGCTCGCCAAAGACGGTACGATCCTTGCTAAATCTAAGCCAACCACCTTTTACCTGCACAGGGCGTCGGTGAATCAGGCTCCCAGAGCCGCCCCCAAGGCCAATTAGGGGTGATGTGACGCACCGATGCGGGTAAACTTGATGCACTATATTGGTGCATTCTAGGTGTACAGCACCGTTTTAGGGAGAAACCTGTGCCAACCCGCTCGGACAACGCCAAGACACTCTTGGACAACCTGCTGACCGCCGTCATTCTCATGGATGAGCGTCTCTGCATTCAATTCGTCAACCCGGCGGCAGAGCAGCTGCTTTCCCTCAGCGAACGACGACTGATCGGCATCGAACTGCCCCACCTGCTGGAACATATCTCTCTCGATCTGCAGCGTTTCAAACAGTGCCTCATTTCGGGGCAGGGCTTCACCGACAGCGAAGTCACCCTGGTGGTGGAGGGGGAACCCAGGCTGGTGGAGATCAGCGTCAGCCCCATGGCCGATCATGAACAGCGACTGATGGTGGTAGAACTGCGCAAGATCGATCAGCAGAAGAAGATCAGCCAGGAGCTGCAGCAACACGCCCAGCAGCAGGCCGCCAAGGAGCTGGTGCGCGGCCTGGCGCACGAGATCAAGAACCCCCTGGGGGGATTGCGCGGCGCGGCCCAACTGCTGCAAAAGGAGTTGCCCGACCCGGCCTTGCGTGAATACACCGGCATCATCATCGAGCAGGCCGATCGCCTGCGGGTGCTGGTCGACAGGTTGCTCGGTCCCCAGCGTCCCGGCCGTCACCAGATGCACAACGTTCACTCCGTGCTGGAACAGGTGCGCCGTCTGGTGGACCTGGAGCTGCCGCCGCAGATCCGCATCGAGCGGGACTACGACCCCAGCATCCCCGAATTCGAGATGGAATCGGACCAGCTGCAACAGGCGTTCCTGAACATAGTGCGCAACGCCGCCGAGGCCCTTGGGGATCAGGACGGCCTCATCCGCATCAAGACGCGCACCGCCTTCCAGATCACCATCCATGGCCAGCGCTATCGCCTGGCGGCCGAAATCAAGATCATCGACAACGGCCCCGGCATTCCCGACGCCATTCGCGACACCCTCTTCTACCCCATGATCACCGGCAAGGAAGGGGGAACGGGCCTGGGCCTCTCCATCGCCCAGAACCTGATCGATCAGCACAAGGGTCGCATCGACTGCATCAGCTGGCCGGGCCACACCGAATTCACCATTTATCTACCACTTCGCAAATAAGGGAACCTCATGACAGCAAAAGTGTGGATCGTCGATGACGACAGCTCCATCCGGTGGGTTCTGGAGCGCACCCTTGGCAGCGAAGGCTTCGAATGCGAAAGTTTCGCCGACGGCGAAGCCCTGCTGAGTTCACTGGAGATGCGCTCACCGGACGTGATCCTCTCGGATATCCGCATGCCGGGCATCGACGGCCTGAGCCTGCTGGAACAGATCCATCGCCGCCAGGCCGATCTACCCATCATCATCATGACGGCCCACTCGGACCTCGACAGCGCGGTCAACGCCTACCAGCGCGGAGCCTTCGAATACCTGCCCAAGCCGTTCGACATCGACGAGGCTGTCACCCTGGTACGCAGGGCCGAGAACCATCTCAAGGAGCAACGTACCAAGCGCAAGGCTCGCCAACAGGAAGCCACCACCACCCCGGAGATCATCGGCGAAGCCCCTGCCATGCAGGAGGTGTTCCGCGCCATCGGCCGGCTGTCGCGCTCCAGCATCTCGGTGCTCATCAACGGTCAAAGCGGTACCGGCAAGGAGCTGGTTGCCCATGCCCTGCACAAGCACAGCCCCCGGGCCCACAAGAACTTCATCGCCCTCAACATGGCGGCCATCCCGAAAGATCTCATCGAATCCGAGCTGTTCGGTCATGAGAAGGGGGCCTTCACCGGTGCCAACAACATTCGTCACGGCCGCTTCGAACAGGCCGACGGCGGCACCCTGTTTCTCGACGAAATAGGCGACATGCCGCTGGACGTGCAGACCCGGTTGCTGCGGGTACTGGCGGACGGGCAGTTCTACCGGGTTGGCGGCCACCAACCGGTGCAGGTGGATGTGCGGATCATTGCCGCCACCCACCAGAATCTGGAGAAGCGGGTCGCCGACGGCGAGTTTCGGGAAGACCTGTTCCACCGCCTCAACGTCATCCGCATCCATATTCCGGCCCTCAAGGAGCGCCGGGAGGACATCCCCCAGCTGGCCCAACACTTCCTGCTGCGAGCCGCCAAGGAGCTGAACGTGGAGGCCAAGAGCCTGCACCCGGATACCCAGACCTACATCAGCCGCCTGCCCTGGCCGGGCAACGTGCGCCAGCTGGAGAACGTCTGCCGCTGGCTGACGGTGATGGCCTCGGGCCAGGAGGTGCTGGTAGGCGATCTGCCCACCGAGCTGCTGACTCCCATCACCAGCACCGCCGAGCCGGGCCAGCCCGCCCTGACCGGTGGCTGGCAGCAGCAGTTGCAGGACTGGGTGGCCGCCAAGCTGGCCCTGGGGGAGACCGATATCCTGGCGGATGCCATGCCCCAGTTCGAACGGATCATGCTGGAGACGGCACTGGATCACACCCACGGTCACAAGCAGGAGGCTGCCCGCCTTCTCGGCTGGGGCCGCAATACCCTGACCCGCAAGCTCAAGGAGCTCGACATTCCCTGAGCCTGCGGGAAAAACGATTCCCATCACGCCTTGAGGGAAAGCCTGACCAATCACACCCCGTTTGCTTGCAAACGGGGTATCTTTTTCAGGCGCCCCGCCTAGAATGGCAGGCTTTCCAACCCGACTCGCAGAAGGTGCCCCATGATTGACAGATCCCTCCCCCTGACCGACCTGCATCGCCATCTGGATGGCAACATCCGCCCGCAGACCATTCTCGAGCTGGGACGTCAGCACAACATCCGACTGCCGGCCGATGAGCTGGAAGCCCTGCGCCCGCACGTGCAGATCGTCGAGAACGAGCCGAGTCTGGTGGCCTTCCTGAAGAAACTGGACTGGGGTGTGGCCGTGCTGGCCGACTACGATGCCTGCCGCCGGGTCGCCTACGAAAACGTGGAAGATCTGCTGCGTGCCGGGATCGACTATGCCGAGCTGCGCTTCAGCCCGGCCTACATGGCGATGACCCACAAACTGCACCCGCAGGGCGTGGTCGAAGCCATCATCGACGGCGTGGCCGCAGGCAGCCGTGACTTCGGTATCAAGACCAATCTCATCGGCATCATGAGCCGTACCTTCGGCACCGAGCAGTGCAAGCAGGAGCTGGATGCCTGTCTGGCTCATCGCGATCGCCTGGTCGCCATCGATCTGGCCGGCGACGAGCTGGGCTTCCCGGGCGATCTCTTCACCGACCACTTCCGCCGGGTGCGGGATGCAGGCATGCGGGTCACCGTGCACGCCGGTGAAGCCGCCGGCCCCGAGAGCATGTGGCAGGCCATTCGCGAGCTGGGAGCCGAGCGCATCGGCCACGGGGTCAAGGCCATCCAGGATCCGGCCCTGATGGCCTATCTGGCCGAACACCGCATCGGCATCGAGTCCTGCCTCACCTCCAACCTCCAGACCACCACGGTGGCGAGTCTGGCCGATCACCCGATCCGCCAGTTCCTGGCAGCCGGCGTGCTGGCCTGCCTCAATACCGACGATCCGGCGGTGGAGGGGATCGACCTGCCTCACGAATACGAGGTGGCGGCCCCGGCTGCCGGCATGACGGTGAGCGAGATCCGCACCGCCCAGCAGAACGGCCTGACCCTGGCCTTCCTGAGCGAAGCCGAGAAGGCCGAGCTGAGTGCCCGTGCGGCTCAACGCTGAGCAGGGGTAAAACCCAATAAAAAACCGCCGAAAGGCGGTTTTTTATTGTCCAACGATATTGCCCGGCCTAGATCACCCGGGAGAACTGCTGCTGGCGCGCCTTGTTGCGCAGGTAGACATCGAAGCACATGCAGATGTTGCGGATCAGCAGCTGACCGGTGGAGACCACCTCCAGCCCCTCTTCGGTCATGCGCACCAGACCGTCGTCGATGAAGGTCTGCAACAGCTTGAGATCCTCGGCAAAATACTCCTTGAACACCAGGCCGTGGGCCTGCTCCACAGCGGCGAAGTTCAGGGAAAAATCGCAGATGAGGCGCTTGATCACCTCACGACGGATCAGATCGTCCCGATTGAGGGAGCACCCCTTCCACTGGGCATGGCCCAGTGACTCGACCTGGGCGTAGTAGGTTTTGAGATCCTTCTGGTTCTGGGAATAGGCATCCCCCATCATGCTGATGGAAGAGACCCCCAGCCCCAGCAGATCGCAATCCCCCTGGGTGGTATAGCCCTGGAAGTTGCGATGCAGCTTGCCCTCGCGCTGGGCGACGGCCAGCTCGTCATCGGGCTTGGCAAAGTGGTCCATGCCGATGAACTGATAACCCTGGCCGGTCAGGAAGGCAATGGTGTCCTGCAGCATGGCCAGCTTCTCCTGCGGCGCCGGCATGTCCGCTTCTTTCAGCTTGTGCTGGGCGGCAAAACGGCTCGGCAGGTGGGCATAGTTGAAGATGGAGAGACGGGCCGGGTCGGTCTTGAGCACCTCTTCCAGGGTGTGATGGAAGCTCTCCCGGTTCTGGTGCGGCAGACCGTAGATGAGATCCAGATTGGTGGAGCGGAACCCCAGCTCGCGGGCACGGACCAGCATGGCGCGGATGAAGTCGTTGTCCTGCTCCCGATTGACCGCAACCTGGACCGCCTTGTTGAAGTCCTGAACGCCAAGGCTGATGCGGTTGAAACCGAGCTCCCGCAGCACATCCAGCATGGACAATTCGATCTCGCGGGGATCCACCTCGATGCTGATCTCCCCCTCCTCGGCGAAGTGGAAGTGCTCCCGCAACATGGCCATCAGGCGACGAGTCTGGGGTTCGCTCAGATAGGTGGGTGTGCCGCCACCCCAGTGCAGCTGGGTGACCAGTCTCTCCTTGAACAGGGGGGCCTGGGCCTTGATCTCCTGTTCGAGGTAGTCGAGGTATTGATCTGCCTTGTGCTGGTGCCGGGTGATGACCTTGTTGCAGCCGCAGTAGTAGCAGAGCTTGTGACAGAAGGGGATATGCACGTAGAGCGACAGATTGCGTGCAGGATACTGGCCCGCTGCCTGGACGAAGTCCGGATAGCCGAACCCCTCGTTGAACTCCAGCGCAGTGGGATAGGATGTGTAACGCGGACCACTGTAGTTGTATTTTTCGATCAGGGCCTGATCCCACACAATCTGTTCTGCTTGCACGCTTGCTTCCTCTGTCTTTGTCATGGGCTCACCGGCTTAACTGAAAATCCTTCAGTCTGGCGACATCCTCAAGGATCTGCGCCTCCAGCTCGGCCTCGTAGCCACTGCGTTCGAGATCCATCTTCATCACTTCATTGCGCTTGAGTGCCCGCCTCGCCTCATGGGTCGGCATCTCTTTCACCTTCTCATAGAGGCCGTAGAGCCCCGGGAACTCGGTGGCAAAGGCGCGGCCCCCCTTTATTTGCAAGGCATCCAGCAGATTGGTCAGCCGGATGGCACCTTCCGAGTAGTCGCACTGACCATCTCGTACCGCGTGGGCGATCACCCTGACACTCTCCAGGATCCGCTCGTTGCGGGCCGTAATGGCGTGCTGCTGCATCTCTTGCTGGCGTTTGAGACGCGCCATCAGGGTGCCGGCATAGACGGCCAGCCCCAGCAAAATCAGGCCACCCAGCAGGGCGGCCAGCATCCATCCACTCATCACTTTTTCTTCGGCTCGGGTTTGGCTTCAGGCTGGTAGTCTGCCTGAGAGAAACGTTCCCACAGCTCCTCTTCGGAGGCAGGCTGACTCGGCTCGTCAAAATCGGCATCATCAAAATCCATGTCGCCATCTTCGTCATCGTCGTTGTCGATGATACCGAGCTCGTCCATCAGCTCCTGATAACGGTCAACCCGCTGATCGACCCATGCCTGCTCTGCGGCCTCCAGGGTTTCACCGGCATCCAGACGATCCAGCAAGGCATTGAGGCGATCATCATTCTCGATGGACGCCAGCTCCTGCTCGGGGGTCATCACCACCCGCTTCTCTTTCGCAGGCTTGGTCGCCACCGGCTTGCTGCCCTTCTCGTCGGCAATCAGCGCGATGGGCTTGCGAGAGCCGATGCGTGGATCCTTGGCCTGCTTGGAGCCGCTCTTTTTGCCCGCCTGCTCGACCTGTTGGCGGGAGCCCGCCTTCAGGCCCTTGCGCTTGGCGGCGCGCTTGCGCTCACGACCTTCCTGAGCACTGGCATCTGATTCTTTGCGCTTGCCGGTAGGCTTGCGGTTGGGTTGTTTGGCCGACATGAATGACTCCGACAAATAACTGAATGGAAACCCCCGGAGCGTGTCGTCCGGGGAGGATGCTGAAGCGGGGAACAGTAAATATGGAACAAGAGTGGGATCCCGCACCAATTCGACCACTTTGGGCCGCTGAACACCGCAGGATCGGCATCCTCTGGGCATGTTGCTGGTATTTTGACACAGAATGTCTTGGCGGGTTAATGACCCAATAGAAAAAAGGCAGCCGAAGCTGCCTTTTTCCATCATGCGAGTGCCATTCCCTGGTAGCCAATCGCCTTATCCCTGGGCGAACCACGGCGCATCATTTCGTTGGATCATCCTGATCCTTATTGACCAGTCCTGAGTGTGCGTGTGTTTGTTTGTCTAACCCAAACCGGCGACATCCTGCCTCCCATCGGGGTGGTTGCCTCCCGCAGCCCCGCTCATCCCTGGCGGTCACCATCCTGGCTTTTTGCATCTATTGCTCATCGCATGCTCCGAGCCGACATCCTGTCAAACCGAAGACGGGTCTTGCACCCTCTCTCCGGCCAATCCTGATTGCCTACTGTAACTTCTTCGCTGGATGACTCAATCAACCAAAGCACATTTCGAACTGGTACAAAGTGATGTTATATTTCTTAATTCATTGAAAAACAAAACATAAAAAAATATATGTGAGCAATCTTTCAGACACGACCAGCCCCGTATATAGAAGATCTCTTACAGCAATGCAGGCTGTTTACGGGCGATCGCTACAACCTCAAAAAAGAACAGGGAACACAATGGTTCCCTGTTCTTTTCAACAAGATAACTAACAGGCTATATCAGTGAAGCCCCGCCACATACTTGGAGAGCGCCTCGATGTCCTGATCCGTCAGCTTCTTGGCCACATCCCGCATCATGCCATTGGGATCGTTGTCGCGGGTCGCCGAACGAAAAGCGGTGAGCTGGGCCTTGATATAGGCGGGATGCTGCCCTGACAGGCTGGGGTACTTCGCTTGCTCGACGCCGGAACCCCGTGGGCCATGACAGGCGGTACAGGCGGCCAGGCCTCGCTCCATGTCTCCCCCCATATAAAGCGCCTTGCCTGCGGCAACCACATCATCGGGCACGGCAACCGGCGTCACCTTCTGGCTGGAGAAATAGGCGGCAAGATCGTCCATATCCTGCTCGGACAACGGCAACGCCATGGGTCCCATGACGGGCGCAACCCGACCAGTTTGGCCAGAAGCTGCAGCCTTCAGTTCAACTAATTGTTTTTTGATATATGATGCGTGCTGACCAGCAATCTTGGGATACATGTCGACTGGGCTGTTGCCGTCCGGTCCATGACAGGCCGCACAGACGGCAGCCTTGGTTTGTCCCGCAGCGGCATCGCCCTTGGCTTGTGCCATCCCAGTTACGCCAACCATCAGAGCAAGTGTAATGACTAGGTTCTTCATGGCGTTCCAACTTTCTCGTTATTAGGCTTCCAGATCCCATGCCGCTGAAGGCATGTTAAAATAAACGCGTTCAAGCGACGCCATTTTACACTATTTCACAAAAAAGTAACTCTATAACCCTCTATCTCTATGGGGAATTTACGTTGGATACACAAACTCTGAATTTCAATAAGGTGCATTTTGTGACCAGCGCACCCGACATCCGCCACCTGCCAAATGATGGGGGTGTCGAGATTGCGTTTGCCGGTCGTTCCAACGCTGGCAAATCGTCTGCATTGAATACCTTGACCAAACACAAGAACCTGGCGCGTACCAGTAAGACCCCTGGCCGTACTCAGCTGATCAACCTGTTTGAGCTGGAACCGGGCAAACGCCTGGTTGACTTGCCTGGCTATGGATATGCCCAGGTTCCGCTGGAAATGAAGCTCAAGTGGCAAAAGTCACTGGCTGAATACCTGCAGCGACGGGAGTCCCTGAAAGGTCTGGTGATCCTGATGGACATCCGCCATCCGCTCAAGGAAACCGACATGAACATGCTGGAATGGAGTTCACACCGTGAACTGCCGGTGATGCTGTTGCTGACCAAGGCGGACAAATTAAGCCCGGGGCCCCGCAACAACCAGGTGATCAAGGTTCGTCAGGCGGTGGCAGAACTGGGCCCGCAGATCCAGGTTGAAGCATTCTCTTCTCTGACCAATATCGGCGTCGAGAAGCTGGCCCAGACCCTAAGCGGCTGGTATCTATCCGAAGCAGACAACGCCCAGGCAGACGACGAAGATCATCAGAACGAGGAGTAAACGACTCCTCTCCCTGGCTGCAATTGGCGGAGTTGGACCTCCGCTGATTGAAAGGCTTTCATGATCCCCCCATCTCCGAGCCCTTCCTCCCCGCCTTCGCCATCTCTGAAGAATAACCTCAAAAAATATATTTAAATCATACTGATAGCATATTTCGACGCGAAAAGAATTAACTAATCATCAACATGACACCGTTTTCATGGATATCGAGTAAAAAATCAAAATTGAAGGCTGTAACAAACGAAACTGAAATTTAATTACACGATGAGGCAATATAGGGATAAAAATGAGGCCGGTCTTGCCATTGCAAACCGGCCTGAAGAAAAGAGTTCAAAAATTTGGGAAAAAGCGAGTTCTCGAGAACAAAGACGATTGGTTTTCCTCAAGAAACGCCTTCATTCTAACAAAGAACGGCAACAATTAAAGCATTTACTCTAAATGTTGCTCATAAAAAAACGCCCCGACGATGACTCATCGGGGCTGCTATTCAGCCACATTCAATTACGTGAAATAAAAGGTCTGAAAGATAGAACATCTTACCTCTGTACCCTACGCCGACAACTGTACAGCAAAGCAGCAGAAAGTGAAAGTAATTTATGTAATTTAGTTTCAAAGATAGGGAAGGAAAAAAATATTCATAATTTTCATGCAGATAAAAAAATCCCCAGTACGAATACCGGGGAGTTATAAAGGTGACTAGCTAGCACTTCCTCAACTATCCAGTTAGTCAGCAGTCCGTTACAGAAGTTCCGCTGCTTTGAGAAAAAACTCAAAAAAATTCTGCGAGTGACGGCAAAGTAAAAGTAACTTATTGTTATGAAATGGTTTTATAAAAATGGCACCTGTTCTGCCACACACCCACCGCAGAACGACCGTTTCACATCACACGTGCCGTGCCGCATCACGAGGGAGCCCTTATCCAGAGATGCAGAATCTCTACATCAGACCTGCCGACAGCCCAATAGAACGCACAAGCTGGTTCACACGACGCCCAGATTGCGCTGCAACTCTCTCAATACCTGCTTGGTGCCGGGCCGGATCCCTCGCCATACGGTAAAGGCCTCAGCAGCCTGCTCGACCAGCATGCCCAATCCATCCATGGTATGGCGCGCGCCATGTTGTTTGGCCCAGCCGATGAAGGCTGTGTCCGTTGCGCCATACATCATGTCGTAGATCGCGATGTCCGGGTGGATGAGGGTTGGCGCCAAAGGTGGCAACTCTCCTTGCAGACTCGCTGAGGTGGAATTGATGATGAGATCGAACGGCCCCACCAGCTGTTCATAGGACTGAGCAGTGATGCTGCCCAGATCCCTGAACTCCACAGCCAGCTGTTCCGCCTTGGCATGGGTACGGTTGACCACGACGATCTCGCCCGGCGCTTCCGCCAGCAGGGGGGCCAGGGCACCACGAGCTGCGCCACCGGCCCCCAGAAGTAGGATCCTGCTACCGGCAAGGTTCACTCCGTGAGCCTTGAGATCGGCGACCAGCCCGGCGCCGTCGGTATTGTCACCCAGCAGCACACCATCATCAGTCAGTTTGATGGTGTTGACCGCTCCCGCCCGCTTGGCCCTGGGGCTCAGCCGCTCCACCAGCCCGAAGGCTTGCTCCTTGAAAGGTACGGTCACGTTGCACCCCTTCCCTCCTTCGGCGAAGAAGTGGTTCAGAGCGCTGGCAAACTCATCGACAGCAGGTTCTGCCAGACCATACTCCAACTCTTGCTGGGTCTGCCTGGCAAACAGGGTATGAATGAAGGGAGATTTGCTGTGGCGCACGGGGTGGCCAAAAACCAGATAACGATCCATCAAGGCGTTCCTTTTGAAGGCAATATCCCGATTTAACGGGTTTTCTCATGAAGGAACAAGCCGAATATCGGCCAATAAGAAGGGGCCATCATGGCCCCTCTGGTCACAACCACTCGCGCGGTTTGAGGTAGTCGCTGTAGAGCAATGCCTCCGGGCTGCCGGCCTCCGGCTGCCAGTCGTACTCCCAGCGCGCCAGCGGCGGCATCGACATCAGAATGGATTCGGTGCGCCCCCCCGTCTGCAGTCCGAACAGGGTCCCGCGGTCGTAGACCAGATTGAACTCCACGTAGCGGCCACGGCGATAAAGCTGGAACGCCCGTTCCCGCTCCCCATAAGCAAGATCCTTGCGTCGCTCGACAATCGGCAAGTAGGCCGCCAGATAACCCTCACCCACTGCACGCATGAAGGCAAAGCAGTCGGCAAAGGGCCAGCGGTTAAGGTCATCGAAGAACAGGCCACCCACCCCGCGCGTTTCGCCCCGATGCTTGAGGAAGAAGTAACGATCGCACCAGGATTTGAACTCGGGATAAATGTCGGTGCCGAACGGCTGACAGAGCTCATGGGAGACCTGGTGCCAATGCCTCACGTCCTCTTCGAACGGATAGAAGGGCGTCAGGTCGAAGCCGCCACCAAACCACCAGATCGGCTCCTCCCCCTCTTTCTCGGCGATGAAGAACCGCACATTCGCATGGCTGGTCGGTACATAGGGATTATGCGGGTGGATCACCAGCGACACCCCCATGGCCTCAAACCTGCGGCCAGCCAGTTCGGGACGATGTGCGGTCGCGGATGCCGGCATGGCATCGCCATAGACATGGGAGAAGTTGACCCCACCTTGCTCGATCACCGCCCCCTGGCGCAGCACCCGTGTTCTACCGCCACCACCACCTTCGCGACTCCAGGCATCTTCCACAAAGCGCCCGCATCCATCGGCCTGCTCCAGGCCACGGCAGATATCATCCTGCAATTGCAGCAGGAAGGCTTTTACCTGGGCCACATCCGGTTTGCTCATTTTATCTCCTGTCAGACAGGCATCATGCATGCTCTGCCTGCACTTCTCGTATTGTCATGACCTCATCGCACAACCTGCATGAAACAGGGCCGTGCCCAACTCAGGATGGGCGAATGATGGCCCCGGTGCGGGCGTCCTTGATTTCGGACGGGTTGGCTTGCCCCCCGACTTCGCCGGGCAGAATGTAAGCCAGCTGGCTTGCCAGCAGATCGCCAATATCAGCCACCCGGCGAGCGGGTTCCTCACCGGTTAGATTGGCACTGGTGGACACCAGCGGTTTGCCAAATGCCCGGCAAAGCCCTTGCACCTGGGGATGGCCTGTGACCCGCACCGCCAGGGTCTCGAACTGACCGGTCAACCAGGACGGCGTCGTCGCGCGAGCGGGCATGATCCAGGTGAAGGGACCAGGCCAGCTCGCCTGCACGCAAGCAAGCTGCTCATCGCTGAGCTGGCTCAGGTCGATGTAGTCCTGCAATTGCGCCAGATCTGCCGCAATCAGGATCAATCCCTTCTCCACCGGCCGCTGTTTGATGGCCAGCAGCCGCTGCACGGCGGCTTCGGAATCAGGATCACACCCCAGACCAAACACGGCTTCGGTGGCATAGGCGATAACCCCTTCTCCTTGAAGGGCGGCAACCGCTTGTTCAAATTCATTTGGCATAAGCACATGCGACAGCCACGCTGCCGCCTCTCATCACTGGATTGTATGTTGAACCGACATGACGGCATCGGGGCCATCACTGCTGC
Source organism: Aeromonas sp. QDB30 (assembly GCF_027707645.1). NCBI lineage: Bacteria > Pseudomonadati > Pseudomonadota > Gammaproteobacteria > Aeromonadales > Aeromonadaceae > Aeromonas > Aeromonas sp. QDB30. The sequence goes on from NZ_JAPCIY010000008.1 coordinate 63,427, forward strand.
GATATGGGCTATATCTCTGCTCCTCTTCAGTCATGCATTTCGGCTCAGACGCTTGAGTGCATCAGTGAACCGAGCAACCGCAGGGAGCTTGAGATGGCGATCAGGAGCAGGGCAAGTTGGGCGATGTGCATCAGCTCACAACCTCACGCTGACCAGCAATCCGCCTGCCTGATCATGGGCGGCGAGATTATACCCGCTCAATCTGGTGGGAGCATTTCTTTTGCGGGCAGACCCAGCGCAGGTTTCCCCGCACCTTCTTCTCGATCATGATGCCCCAGCCACACTCGGGACAGGGTATGGGAACCGGCTTGTCATTCACCACATACTTACAGTGAGGATAGGCGTCACACGAGTAGAACTGTTTGCCATAACGGGACGTGCGGCTCACCAGATGACCTTTGCCACACTCCGGGCAGAGGATTTGGGTATCGTCACTCTCCTGAAGGGATTCGATATGCTGACAGGCCGGGTACTGGGTACATCCCACAAACAGACCGTAACGACCCTTCTTGATGGCCAGTGGATGGCCACAATCCGGACAGGACGACCCCTCGAGCACTTTCTCTATATCGCGGCCAGAGGGGGTGAGGGAGCGAATGTAATCGCAAGCGGGATAGGCTGAACAACCAAGGAAGGGACCGTGCTTGCCCTGGCGGATCACCAGTTCAGCACCACACTGCGGGCACGGCTCGCGCTCGAAGGCATGTTCGTGGGCAGAGAAGAGGTGGTGATCGATCTTTGACATGGCCGCGCCTTGAAATCCAGATGGCCTGAATTCTACCAGCGCGGCACCGGGCTGTCAGTGGATGACGCCGTCCGACTCGTCAAACACCAGCTCTTCCATCTGCTGGTAGGCGTTTTCACTGCCTGGCACATTGAACAGCACCATCATGACGACCCACTTCAGATCGTCCAGCTCGATGTCCGGCTTGTCCAGCTCGAGCAACCGTTCGATGCAGATTTCACGGGTTTCGGCATTCAGCACTTGCGCCTGCTCCAGGAACAGCAGGAAACCGCGACATTCAGTACTGAGGCGAACCAGCTCCTGCGGCGCATAGATCCGCATAGAGCCCTGCTGGCTTGCGGTGACATAGACTTCCCGCTCGCTGTCGTGCAGGTTGGCCAGTCGCTCCAGCCAGTTGAGCGCTTTCTCGATCTCGTCCTTGTCGAAACCGGCCCGGCTCAGTTCGTCGGTGAGTTCATCCTGCTCGACCATCACATCTGCATCGCTGTGGATGTAGGTCTCGAAAAGGTACATCAATACATCAAACATGATTCGCCCTCCTCGCTCTGACGTATCCACCGGCTACCGCCATCACTGCACCAACCAGCTCCAGCTCTACCAACCTGCCCAGTACGACATCGACAGGAAGCCGGGCCCGTTCGGCAACGGTATCCACGCTCGTGGTCTCATAATCTACGTTATCCAACAAATCGGCATAAGGCAATTCGCTATTATGCTGCGCCTCGGAAGAACCGTTGGCGGGTCCGGGGGGCAAGACCAGCCTTGGAAACTCTTCCAGGATATCGGCGGCATTCAAGACCAGCTTGGCACCCTGTTGAAGCAGACGGTTGCACCCTGCTGCCTGTGCATTTTGCGGGGCGCCGGGAACGGCAAAGACCTCGCGGCCCTGCTCCAGCGCATAACGGGCCGTGATGAGCGAACCACTCTGTTCTGCCGCTTCCACCACCAGTGTCCCCAGCGACAGGCCACTGATGATACGGTTGCGGCGAGGGAAGTGTTCAGCCAGGGGGCCTTGCTGGGGCGCCAACTCGGAAACAAGCAGACCTTCCTGCTCGAGGATCTGCATCGCCAACCCCTGATGACGCTTGGGGTAGAGACAATCCAGACCGGACCCGAGCACCGCCAGGGTGATTCCGCCCGATGCCAGCGCCTGCTGATGGCAAACGCCATCGATGCCCAACGCGAGGCCGGAGGTGATCGCCAGACCACAGCCCACCAACTCGGCACACAAACGTGTCGCATTGTCTTTGCCGGCATAGGTGGGGTGGCGGGTACCCACCATCGCCAACTGTGGAAGGGAGAGGGATGAGACGTTCCCGCGGCAGTAGAGCAAGAGCGGGGCGCCGGGGATCTCTTTGAGCAGGGCAGGATATGCGGGGTCATCGGGACAGAGGAGGTGATTGCCGGGCTCGGCGGCCCAGCTCAATCCCTGCTCCACGACAGGAAGAGGCCATCTCATCTGCTGAATCTGGGCACTCTGCAGACCAAGAGCTCGGAGGGCGCCATCGTCTGAGTCAAACAGAGTTGTGATGTCACCACCCACATGAGCCAACAGGCGAGCGGCGGTGACCGGACCTATGCCTGTAACGGCATCCAGCGTCAGCCATAGCGACAACCGCTCCAGTGGCAAGGACACGTCAGAAATTACTGACCTGATAACCAGAGCCGACCAGATCCTGGCTCTGCAGGATAAGACCGTAACTCAATTTGTCGTAGACCTTGAACAGCATGACTCTGGCAACGGCCTCGGCAGGCAGCGATGACTTGCCGGCAGAATAGAACGCCTTGTCATAGACGGATGAATATTCCCGGTATGACACCTTGCCATTCTTGTCCACCATCTCGGCTCCCGGGCGCAGGATCTCGAGCACATCGCCCGGGGCCACCTGATCACGCTCCCCCTTGTTGATGAGTACCACATCAAATTTGCCCCCACCATGTACCTTGCTCGGCAGCTCGATCACATAGCCGGGGGAAATGGAGGGCGCCGCCTTTGGCATGAACACGGCAGAAATGCTCTCCTGCGACGGCAGCGGCATCACCTTGTCGCCCTGATACACCTCACGCCGGTTATGGGTCAGCGTTACTTTGGTGGTGTCGTGGGCAAGGTACTCCTCTGCCCGCACCGTGCCGACAAAAATCGCCTCCTGACCGAGCGACTCGCCAGTATGCTTGTCCTTGTATGCCACCCCCGGGCGATAGAGGCCATAACTCTGGCCCGGGTTCAAGGCTCCTTTCACATAGAGAATGTCACCCTCCAGCATCCCGACATGCTTGTCATTGTTGCCGAGCACATAGGGCAGGTCCTTGCTCTGCTGGCTGTTGGCTAGAATGTGGTCGGTCTGCAGGAAGGGCGCTATCTCGCTCAGAGGCAGGGTCGGTATGGGATTGGCCTTGTTTTCATAGCGGTTCTTGGGCGAGAGACGGATGACCTGCTTGCCCCCCTGACTGGCTTTGCCGAGCCGAGGCTCACCATTGACCCAGCTCAGGTGCAGCACGTCACCGGGATAGATCCAGTGGGGATTGGCGATCTGCGGATTGATGTTCCAGAGGCGTGGCCAGAGCCAGGGTTCGGCCAGATACTGGCCCGAGATATCCCAGAGGGTGTCCCCTTTTTGCACCACATAAGTCTCGGGGTAACCGGATTTGAGCGTCAACTGCTGTGCCATGGCGCCACCGGCCAGGGCTGTCGCCAGGCAGGCGACGACGATTTGCTTCAGATACATAACACTCCCTGTTACTTCTGCACGCAAAGTGTTGCTGTTTTTTGTCGGCGTAAATGACTAGAATTACGTCAATATTGACTGCGTTTATATGAAACTAAAGAAAAAATTATGGCCATTCTAGATGTATTGCGTTTCCCCGATGAGCGTCTGCGCACAGTCGCGGCCCCTGTCGAAGCCTTTACACCCGAGTTACAACACATTGTAGATGATATGTTCGAAACCATGTACGCGGAGGAAGGCATCGGCCTGGCCGCGACCCAGGTCGACATTCATCAGCGCATCATCGTCATCGATGTCTCCGAGAACCGCGAAGAACAGCTGGTGTTGATCAACCCGGAGATCCTGGAACAGTCCGGCAGCACCGGCATCGAAGAGGGCTGCCTCTCCGTGCCCGGCAACCGTGCTCTGGTTCCGCGCGCCGAGTGGGTCAAGGTCAGGGCGCAAGATCGCCACGGCAACACCTTCGAGCTGGAAGCGGACGATCTGCTCGCCATCTGCATACAACATGAGATGGATCATCTGGTCGGCAAGCTGTTTGTGGATTACTTGTCCCCACTCAAGCGCCAGCGCATTCGTCAGAAGCTGGAAAAGATGGCCCGTGAAGATCGCAAAGTCCTCTGAGGATCCGCTCCATTGAACAAGCTGAAACTGATTTTTGCCGGTACCCCCGACTTCGCCGCCCGTCATCTGGCGGCGTTGTTGTCTTCCGGCCACGAGGTCGTCGCCGTTTATACCCAGCCGGACAAGCCCGCCGGTCGCGGCCAGAAGCTCACTGCCAGCCCGGTCAAGGAGCTGGCGCTGGCCCACGATCTGCCGGTCTATCAACCTGCCTCCCTGCGCAATGAAGCGGCGCAAGCCGAACTGGCCGCTCTGGGTGCCGATCTGATGGTCGTCGTGGCTTATGGCCTCATCCTCCCCAAGGCGGTGCTCGATACGCCGCGTCTGGGCTGCATCAACGTCCACGGCTCTCTGCTGCCACGCTGGCGTGGTGCCGCCCCGATTCAACGCTCCATCTGGGCGGGGGATGCCGAAACCGGCGTCACCATCATGCAGATGGATGTGGGGCTGGATACCGGCGCCATGATCCGCAAGGTAACCTGCCCCATCGCCAGTGATGAGACCTCTGCCAGCCTCTATGACAAGCTGGCCGGTCTGGGCCCGCAGGCACTGGTCGATACCCTGGACGCCATGGCTGCCGGCGGCACCGCCGCCGAGCCCCAGGACGATGCGCTGGCCAACTACGCCGAGAAGCTCTCCAAGGAAGAGGCCCGCATCGACTGGTCGATGGACGCCGTTGCCATCGAACGCTGCATCCGCGCCTTCAACCCCTGGCCCATCAGCTGGTTCGACGTCGCCGGACAGACCGTCAAGGTGTGGCAGGCCGAGGTCGTCGCACAGGATCACGGCCAGGCAGCCGGCACCCTGCTCAAGGCCGACAAGCAGGGGATCGAGGTTGCCACCGGTCAGGGCGTGCTGCGCCTGCTGACCCTGCAACCTCCCGGCAAGAAGGCCATGTCCGTTTCGGATCTGCTCAACTCTCGCCGCGACTGGTTTGAACCTGGCACGCAACTGATTTGATCTGGATTGAATTGACACAAGCGGGGCCCTGGCCCCGACTTGTGCATCTAAGGTAACGCTATGAAAACACGCGCACAGGCCGCTCTCGTCATTCAACAGGTGCTGGATCAGGGTCAATCTCTCTCCGCCGTTCTGCCTGCTGCCCAGGAGAAGGTCGCCCCTCGCGATCGCGCCCTCCTGCAAGAACTCTGCTACGGCACCCTGCGCTGGCTGCCCCGCCTCGATGCGGCGGTCAGCGAGATGATGGACAAGCCGCTCAAGAACAAGAGCCGCATCTTCCACTACCTCATTCTGGTCGGCCTTTACCAGCTCATCTATACCCGCATTCCGGCTCACGCCGCCGTGGCCGAGACCGTCAACGCCGTCAAGCTGCTCAAGGGTTCTTCCCTGCGCGGCCTCATCAACGGCGTACTGCGCAACTTCCAGCGCAGCGCCGAAGTGATCCTGCTGCGCATCGACCGCGTCCCCAGCGTCCGCCTCGGCCACCCCGAATGGCTCACCAAGCGCCTGCGTCAGGCCTATCCCGATGACTGGGAGTTCATCATGGAGGCCAACAACCAGCGCCCGCCCATGTGGATCCGCAACAACAGCCAGCGCCAGAGCCGCGAGGCCATGCTGGCCCGCATGAGCGAGGCGGGCATCCCGGCCATGGCCGGTGTGGAAGGGGAAGATTGCATCCTGCTGGAGCACCCCTGCGACGTGACCAAGCTGCCCGGCTTCGAGCAGGGTGACTGCTCGGTGCAGGACGGTGCCGCCCAGCAGGCCGCCGCCCTGCTCGATCCCCAGCCGGGCGAGTGGGTGCTGGACGCCTGCGCCGCCCCCGGCGGCAAAACCGCCCACCTGCTGGAACGCCAGCCGGCCCTTGCCGGCGTGGTTGCCGTCGACGCCGATGACAACCGCCTCAAGCGGGTGCAGGAGAACCTGGATCGCATCGGCCTTCAGGCCCAAGTGATCCACGGTGATGCCAGCACGCCGGATCTGTGGTGGCCACAGGGGCAGTTCGACCGCATCCTGCTGGATGCCCCCTGCTCCGCCACCGGCGTCATCCGTCGTCACCCCGACATCAAGTGGTTGCGCCGGGATCAGGACATCCGCGAACTGGCCGAGCTGCAACGCCGCATTCTCGACGCCCTCTGGCGCAAGCTGAAGCAGGGCGGCACTCTGCTCTACGCCACCTGCTCCGTGTTGCCGGAAGAGAACCGGGAGCAGATCCGCGCCTTCCTGGCCGATACCCCGGATGCCCGCCTGGTGCCGTTGCATGCAGAAGACACCCCGGCCTGTCCGGGTCGCCAGTTCCTGCCCGGCGAGGCGGAGATGGACGGCTTCTACTATGCCAAGCTCATCAAGCTGTAGGCCGAACCGGCGGATGGCAGGCCCGGTGACGGGCCGCCTCATTACGAAGCAACAACCTTGAGTAAGATGGCCTTATGAAAATCATCATTCTGGGCGCAGGTCAGGTGGGTGGCACCCTGGCCGAGAACCTCGCCGGCGAGAACAACGACATCACCATCGTCGACACCGACAGCGAGCGCCTGCGCGAACTGCAGGACAAATTCGACCTGCGGGTGGTGAATGGCCACGGCGCCCATCCCAGGGTGCTGCGCGAAGCCGGCGCCCAGGATGCCGACATGCTGGTCGCCGTCACCAACAGCGACGAGACCAACATGGTCGCCTGCCAGGTCGCCTACTCCCTGTTCAACACCCCGAACAAGGTGGCGCGCATTCGCTCCCCCGCCTATCTGGTGGAGCGGGATCGCCTGTTCCTGCCCGAATCCGTCCCCGTGGATCACCTGATCGCCCCCGAGCAGTTGGTGACCGACTATGTGCGTCGCCTGATCGAGTATCCGGGGGCGTTGCAGGTGGTGGATTTTGCCGACGGCAAGGTGGGCCTGGTGGCGGTCAAGGCCTATTACGGCGGCCCCCTGGTGGGCAATGCGCTCTCCACTCTGCGGGAACACATGCCCAACATCGAAACCCGGGTCGCCGCCATCTTCCGCCAGGGGCGCTCCATCCGCCCCCAGGGCACCACCATCATCGAAGCCGATGACGAGGTGTTCTTCGTGGCCGCGGCGGGCCATATCCGCGCCGTGATGTCGGAGCTGCAACGCCTCGAGAGCCCCTATCGGCGCATCATGATCGTCGGCGGCGGCAACATAGGCGCCGGTCTCGCCCGCCAGCTAGAGAAGCGCTACAGCGTCAAGCTCATCGAGCGCAACCAGAAGCGGGCGGAGCAGCTCTCCGAACACCTGGAACACACCATCGTCTTCTGCGGCGATGCGGCGGATCAGGAGCTGCTGGCGGAGGAGCACATCGACCAGATCGACGTCTTCATCGCGGTGACCAACGAGGATGAGGCCAACATCATGTCGGCCCTGCTCGCCAAGAAGATGGGGGCCAAGAAGACCATGGTGCTGATCCAGCGCGGCGCCTACGTGGACCTGGTACAGGGCGGCTCCATCGACATCGCCATTTCCCCCCAGCAGGCCACCATCTCGGCCCTGCTGACCCATGTGCGTCGCGCCGACATCGCCAACGTCTACAGCCTGCGCCGCGGGGCGGCCGAAGCCATCGAGGCGATCGCCCACGGGGACGAGAACACCTCCAAGGTGGTGGGCAAGACAGTGGGCGAGCTCAAGCTGCCCCCGGGCACTACCATAGGCGCAGTGGTGCGGGGTGATGAGGTGCTGATCGCCCACGATCGTACCCAGATACAGCAGGATGACCACGTGGTGATGTTCCTGGTGGACAAGAAGTACATCCCGGAAGTGGAGCGTCTGTTCCAGCCCAGTCCCTTCTTCCTGTAAGCCGGCCATGTCTCTGGCAACGGTATCCGGACCCGGCCCTTTTTCTCAGAAAAGGTCCGGGTCTTTTTTCAATCAACGACCAGGTTATCTTGCATGATCAAGCTGCATCCCATCGTCTTCACGCTCGGGCTGGTACTCTCCAAGCTGGCGCTCTTCATGTGGCTGCCCACCCTGCTGGCCCTGCTGACCGGTTCGGAAGGTTTCGTCGAATTTCTCAAGTCGGTCTTGATCACCCATGGTGCCGCCCTGCTCTGCCTCCATTACGGTCGCAAGGCAGAGTTTCACCTCGGCGTGCGGGAGATGTTCCTGCTCACCACCTCGGTCTGGGTGGTCGCCTGCGTCTTCGGGGCCCTGCCCTTCGTCTTCATCACCCATATCGATTTTGCCGACGCCTACTTCGAGACCATGTCGGGGGTCACCACCACGGGATCCACCGTGCTGTCGGGGCTCGACGGCATGGCCCACAGCATCCTGCTGTGGCGATCCATCCTGCAGTGGCTGGGCGGGGTCGGCTTCATCGTGATGGCGGTGGCGGTGCTGCCCTACCTCAACGTCGGTGGCATGAAGCTGTTCCAGACCGAGAGCTCCGATTGGTCCGACAAGAGCGCCCCCCGCGCCAAAACGGTGGCCAACAACATAGTGCTGGTCTATCTGGTACTCTCCATGCTCTGCTTCCTCGCCTACTGGGTGAGTGGCATGAACCTGTTCGAAGCGGTCAACCACGCCATGACGACCCTCAGCACCGGCGGCTACTCCACCTCGGACCAATCCATGTCCCACTTCTCCCACGCGGCGCACTGGATAGGCACCCTCTTCATGTTCCTCGGTGGCCTGCCCTTCCTGCTCTATGTGCAGGCTCTCTCCCGCCGTGACAACAGCCTGTTCAAGGATGCCCAGGTGCAGGGCTTCTTCTGGCTGATCGTCTGGGTGACCCTGGTCGTTACCTTCTATCTCTGGGTGAGAGACATCTACGGCTTCATGGATGCCCTGCGCATCAGCAGCTTCAATATCGTCTCCGTGCTCACCACCACGGGTTTCGGACTCGGCGACTTCGGCACCTGGGGCCCGCTCACCACCATTATCTTCATCATCCTGCTGGCACTCGGCGCCTGCTCCGGCTCCACCTCGGGCGGGCTCAAGATCTTTCGGGTCCAGGTGGCCTTCGCCCTGTTCAAGAAACAGATGCGCCAGCTGATGCACCCCTCCGCCGTGTTTCCCCAGAAGTACAACGGCCGTCCGGTCAACGACGCCATCATCCGCTCCCTGATCTCCTTCGTGCTGGTCTACTTCGCCATCATCCTGCTCATCGCCGCTCTGCTCGCCGCCATCGGGCTGGACCCCCTGACCGCCATCTCGGGCTCCATCACCGCCGTGGCCAACGTGGGTCCGGGCATGGGGCCTGTCATCGGTCCCAGCACCAACTTCGCCAGTCTGCCGGATGCGGCCAAGTGGATACTGTCGTTCGGCATGCTGCTGGGACGCCTCGAGATCCTGACGGTGGCGGTGCTCTTCTTCCCCTCCTTCTGGAAGCAATAGACAGCCGTCCAGGTTGTTGCATGAAACGAAAAGGGCAGCCAATGGCTGCCCTTTTCGTTGTCCCGGCGAATGACGACTCCCCTCAGTCCGCCGACTCCTCCCGCTCCAGCGCCCTGTCCACCAGCGCGTCCGGCAAGGGCTTGGTCACCTCGACCCCCAGCTCGCGAAAGCGCTCGGCCTGGGCGATCAGGTTGCCACGACCGTTGACCAGCCGGCCCATCGCCTTGTCGTAGCTCTCCTGCGCCTTGTGCAAGCTGCCCCCCATCTGCTGCATCTCCTCCACGAACAGCCGCAGCTTCTCGTAGAGGCGGCAGGCCCGCTCCGCTATCTGGCGCGAGTTCTGGTTCTGCCGCTCGTAGCGCCACAGGTTCTCTATGGTGCGCAGCGCCACCATCAGGTTGGTAGGGCTCACCAGCAGGATGTTGTGTTCCAGCCCGTAGCGCACCAGGGAAGGGTCCGCTTCCAGGGCAGCGAGAAAGGCAGGCTCCACCGCCACGAACATCAGCACATAGTCCAGGGTGCGCACCCCGGGCAACTGCTGGTAATCCTTGCGGCCCAGCTCGCGGATATGGTTGCGCACCGAGGCGATGTGCTCCTTGAGCGCCACCGCCTTCTCCAGATCATCAGCGGCGTTGTACCAGCGCTCATAGGCGGTCAGCGACACCTTGGCGTCGATGATGATGTCTTTGTCCTGGGGCAGGTGGACGATGACGTCGGGTTGGTAGCGCTTGCCCTTGTCCACCTCGATGTTGACCTGGGTGTGGTACTCATGCCCCTCGCGCAGGCCGCACTCGGAGAGGATCCGCGCCAGCACCACCTCCCCCCAGTTGCCCTGCTGCTTGCTGTCGCCCTTGAGGGCCCGGGTCAGCGCCGCCGCCTCTTCGGTCATGCGGGCGTTGAGCTCGGCAAGGCGCTCCAGCTCGAACTTGAGGTTGTGGCGCTGGGCCGTCTCCTGGGCGTGGGTCTCTCCCACCTGGCGGCGAAAGCCCTCCAACTGCTCTTTGAGTGGAGTCAGCAGGAGATCCATGCTGTTCTGATTCAGTTCGCGGAAGTTTCCAGCATTTTGTTCAAAGATACGATTGGCGAGGTTCTCGAACTGTTGGCCGAGGCGCTGCTCAGCCTCTTGCTGCAACTGCAGCTTCTCGGCGCTGGCGATGCGTTCGCTGCGCAGGGTCGCCTCGGCTTCCTTGAGACGGGCGGTGAGCTTGAGCAATAGGGTCTGCTGCTGATCCAGCTTCTGCTGAGCCAGCATCTTCTCGTCCTGCAGCGCGTCCCAGCGATCCTGCAACCCCTGATAACGCTCCTCCAGCAGCAGCGCCTCTTCACGGCCGCTGCGCCGCCCCCACCACCAGCCGAACAGCAGCGCCAGCCCGCCAGCCAGCATGGCAGGCCACCAGGTCAGCAGCGGGGTCATCGGCGCCCCCGCTGGCGCAGGAAGAGTTCGAGATAGCGGTTGAGCAGCAACCAGATCAGCACATAGAGCAGGTAGGCCGCCAGCACCACCCACTTGTGGCTGTTGACCCCGGTATCCAGTTCACTGAACTCGATACCCTTGAGATGGCAGTAGACCCACATCAGCAGGGGGAAGACATAGAGCAGAGAAGCACGCCACAGAAATAGCCACATGAGTTCATTCAATCCCGCAAAAAGACCCGCCTAGCTTACACAAGGGCAACCCGGCTTGCGATCCTGCCCGCCGCTATTCTCTGGCTTGCCGGCCTAAAACTGGATAAAGTTAACCCCTAATAGGTATAGGGGTGGGCATGACGCATTTTTTCTGTCGCTGGCTGGCACACGCATGGGGGAGCCCCCGCAGACCCGAGGTGGTCTGCCATGAGGCACGCCCGCCCTGGGCCATCGACGAGTCCCAGTTCCTCACCCTCTGCACCCGTTGTGGCGACTGCTTCAAGGCATGTCCCAACGGCCTCATCAAGCCCGCCGATCGCCCCGAATATGACGGCAGCCCCATCGCCGGTACCCCAGTGCTGGATCTCGCCTGTGGCCAGTGCAGCTATTGCGGCAGCTGCGCCAGAGCCTGCCCCACGGGCGCACTGGATCTCTGCCTCGGCCGCCAGGTGCAGACCCGGGTCAGGATAGAGGCGAGCTGCCAGGCCCGTCAGGGCTACTACTGCCTGCTGTGTGAAGATGCCTGCCCCCAGCAGGCGATCAAGGTCGGCAACGAGGGAGTAACCGTCAACATGGCCGCCTGCGATGGCTGCGGCGCTTGCGGCCTCGCCTGTCTGCACGGTGCCATCACCCTTGTGCCCCAGCTCTGACCGCTTGCAATGACAGAGGGGCCCGCAGGCCCCTCTGTCATTCACCGTGGCATCATGCCATGGTCAGAATATTATCCTGCTCTATACCGAGAAGGTGGCACAGACGAGTGGGATCCCGCACCGCATCCGCCAAAGTGTACTCACCCAGCACCTCCAGGAAGGCGTGCATGGCGCGGCGCAGAATGCCCTGGATGCGGCAGCCCCCGGAGAGACGGCAGTTTTCGCGCTTGCAGTCCACCGGGCAGAGCACGTGCTCCATGTCCATCACCACATCGCGCAGGTTGATGGAGACGGCGGCACGGCCGAGGCGGATGCCCCCATGCTTGCCACGCACCGTCTCGATGTAACCCTTGATGCCGAGCTGATGCACTATCTTGACCACGTGATTGCGGGAGATGGCGAAGGTGTCGGCCACTTCCGTGATGGTCGACAGGCGATCACCGGGCTGGATGGCCAGGAAGGTCAGGGTACGCAGGGCGTAGTCGGTAAATCGTGTCAGTTGCATGGTCGCACTTGCCTCTTACTACAAGCCAGAAATCAGGACGACAGCCGGTGGCCAAAGAGGGGGTCTGCACATGCGTGCGCACGGGATGGGCTTCTTCGACCGAGTCGTGAAGTCACAAGGGTAAGAGCAGCCCGGGCGGGTGTCGACGAAGATGTACATAAATCGACACTTTCTTTGATTGATCGCAAACTTGCCGCCTCAGCGAGGGGTTTTGGCGGTTTACGTCGACAAACCCCCACCTCCTCTGCCATCGCCGGAGCCGTTATCCGGCGAGTTCAGTGGGGCTGCTTCAGCCAGTTGCGCAGCGCCTGGGAGGGGATGGAGCTCTCGGAGGCCACCGCGAAGGCGCCCCAGTCCACGGCGCACTGCAGCGCATCGGCCATGGCCATGCCCCGCGCAAGACCGTGGATGAGACCGCCCGCGAAGGCATCCCCCGCCCCCGTGGTATCCACCACGGAGACCGGTCGCGCCGCCACCCTGACCTGCTCCTCCCCGTGAATGGCCACGGCGCCCGCCTTGCCCTCGGTCAGCACCAGCCATTCAAGCTGCTCCCCCGCGAGCTGGCGGGCATGCTGCCAGGGGTCGCTCACCTCGCCGAGATCGGAGCGGGAGGCCACCAGCACGTGGCAGGGGCGGCGGGCCTGCCCCCCCTTGGGATACTGGGCCACCACGAAACTCTTGGCGAGCATCTGGCGCATGTAGCCCACGATGGCGGTGCCCGGATAGTTCACATAGAGGCAGTCCACCCCTTCGGTCGGCAGATCCCCCGGCAGATCCGGACGACGTGGGCGCCTGAGGATGGTGCGCTCACCGGTGGCGTCCACCAGCACCAGCAGCTCGCCGGTCTCGCCACCAAAGCGTTCCACATGGCTGCAATCCAGGCCATATGAGGCAGCCTGCTCCAGCAGCCAGTCACCGGTGTCGTCCAGCCCGACCCGGGAGGCGATGATCACCTCGTGCCCCGCCCACACCAATCCGATGCCGGTATTGGCGGCGCCGCCGCCGAGCCTGCGCCCCTGATCCACGTATTGCAGCCGCGCCCCCGCCACCAGGGGTTCGGCCAGGGAGAGCACATGATCACAGTTGAGATTGGCGAGCAGCAGGATGCGGGACATGGAAACCTCGGCGGGAGGAGGCCGACACCCCGGGGTGCCGGCACAGAAACGGAAGCGGGATCAGTAGACGGGCAGCTCCACCCCTGACAGCAGCTCGTCGATGCGAGCCTGGGTCGGCTGCTGCATCACGTTCTGGATCATCTCCTTGGTGAGATGGGGGGAGAAAGAGCTGATGAAGTCATACATGTAGTTCTGCAAGAGGATGCTCTTGCTGAAGCAGATCTGGGCCGGGCAGGGCTCGAACAGGTGCTCCAGATTGATGGCCACGAGGCCGGGGGCATCGCTATCGTTGGCTACCAGGGAGGAGATGATGCCGATGCCAAAGCCCAGCTCCACGTAGCGCTTGATGACGCCGGCATCCATCACCGTCATGTAGTAGTTGGGAGTGAGGCCAGCCGCCTGGAACACCCTGTCCTGCACCTGACGCCCGGTGGCACCGCTCTCGTAGCTCAGGATGGGATACTGGCAGAGCTGCTCCAGGGTCGGCTTCTTCACCTTGGCCAGGGGGTGCTCCTGGGGCACCACCAGGGAGAGGGTCCAGAGGTAGGCGGGCAGCGCGATCAGCTCCTTGTCGAAGCCTATCTCGTGGGCCACGATGGAAAAATCCGAGTATCCCTTGCTGATCTGTTCCTTGGTGGCGGACATCACAGGATGCAGGTGGAACGAGATCTTGGGGTACTTTTTGGTGAAGTAGGTGACGCTTTTCGGCAGCAGGTAGCGGGCGATGGTGTGGGTGGTGTGGATGTTGAGGGTGCCCACGGTCGGATCCAGGTACTCCCGGGAGATGGCCTTGATCTTGCTCTCGATATTGAGCATGGCCTCGGCACACTTGATGATCTCCTCCCCCACCGGGGTGATCCGGTGCAGGTGCTTGCCGCGGCGCTCGAAGATGCGCACCCCCAGCTCGCTCTCCAGCAAGCCGATCTGCTTGCTCACCCCAGGCTGGCTGGTATAGAGCGCATCGGAGGCAACGGAGACGTTGAGATTGTGGTCCCGCACCGCGATCAGATACTTCAACTGCTGTAGTTTCAAGGTTGCCCCCTCACAGACTGACGCGGCGCTCGTCGATGGACCAGGCCGCCAAAAATGGCGGCCAGTGTATCATCCGGACTGGGCATATCGCCGCTTGATCCTTCATTTTGCTACAAAATCTAGCATCAGCGCGGTGGATATGACAAACGGGGTTCAGCGCGCGTCGGCCCCGATCGGCAGGATGCCGAGGAACTGCAGCAGCCACTGCATCATGGTGGCGGAATCCACCTCCCCTTCCAGGGAAGAGAGACTGCTCTGGTAATGTGCATCGGGCAGCCTGTCCCGTCGCCGCTCGATCAGGGCCCGGTTGTACGCCACCGAGAATTCCGGGTGCCCCTGGATGGCGACGATGTGATCCCCCTGCAGGAACATGAAGTTGGGGCAGAAGTCGTTGCCCGCGAGCAGGGTCGCCCCCGGCGGAAGCTGCTCCACCTGATCCTGGTGGCTTGCCAGGATGCGGATGGTGTCCAGACCCGGCGCCATCCAGGGTTTTGTCGTCTGCATGGCATGGACCGACACCCCCAGACCCCACCCCTTGGTGGACTTCATCACCTCCCCTCCCAGCGCCTGGGCGATCACCTGATGGCCGAAGCAGACCCCGGCCAGCTTGACGTTGGCATCGTGGGCCCGGCGGATCCAGTCGCGCAGCGCCAGGATCCAGGGGATGTCGCTGTAGGCATCGTGACGCGAGCCGGTGATGAGCCAGGCATCGCATTCGGTCAGATCCAGGGGCAGATCGCCGTCGAGGGCGGACCAGACCCGAAATTCCAGCTCGGGGGCCAACGCCCGGAAACCCTTGATAAACATCTCGGAGTAAACGGGACCAAAATCCCCCACCAAATCGGGGTCCAGCCGGTCACAATCGAGAATACCCAGTCGCATCTGTTACTCCTTGACAGAAGCGCCCCCGCAGACCGGCGGCCTGCGGGGGCAAGAGATTAAAGCCATGGCAGCGAGCCGGTGGCTCACTTCATGGTCGGCATGGAGAACTCGGCGCCGGAGCGCAGGCTCTGGGGCCAGCGGGCGGTCACCGTCTTCATCCGGGTGTAGAAGCGCACCCCATCCGGCCCGTGCATGTTGAGCGGCCCGAAGATGGACCGTTTCCAGCCACCAAAGCTGTGAAACGCCATGGGCACCGGAATGGGAACGTTCACCCCTACCATACCGACCTGAACCCGCGTGGTGAAGTCCCTTGCGGTATCTCCGTCACCGGTGAAGATGGCGGTGCCGTTGCCGTACTCGTGTTCGTTGATGAGGCGCAGGGCCGTCTCGTAGTCCGGGGCCCGCACGATGGCGAGCACGGGGCCGAAGATCTCCTCCCGGTAGATGCGCATCTCGGGGCCGACCCGATCGAACAGGCTGCCCCCGATGAAGTAGCCCTCGCCATGGCTCAGGCCCCGGCCATCCACCACCAGCTCGGCCCCCTCGGCCACCCCCTGATCCACGTAGCCGCGCACCTTGGCCAGGTGTTCCCGGCTGATGAGGGGCCCCATCTCGTTCTCCGGACTCTGACCAAGGCCGGGGCCGACCCGCAGGGCCGCCACCAGGGGCGAGAGCTTCGCCACCAGGGCATCGGCGGTCTCGTCACCCACCACCACGGCCACCGAGATCGCCATGCAACGCTCGCCCGCCGCGCCATAGGCGGCCCCCATCAGGGCGGAAACCGCCTGATCCAGATTGGCATCCGGCATGACCACCATGTGGTTCTTGGCGCCGCCCAGGGCCTGCACCCGCTTGCCGTGGGCCGAAGCGGTGGCATAGATGTACTGGGCGATGGGGGTGGAGCCGACAAACGACACGGCACCGACCCTCGGGTCGGTCAGCAGCACGTCCACCACCTCCTTGTCGCCGTTGACCACATTGAGCACCCCGTCCGGCAGGCCCGCCTGCTTGAGCAGTTCGGCCATGCGCAGAGAGAGGGACGGATCCTTCTCCGAGGGCTTGAGGATGAAGGTGTTGCCGCAGGCCAGGGCCACCGGGAACATCCAGAGCGGCACCATGGCAGGGAAGTTGAACGGGGTGATGCCGGCGCAGACTCCCACCGGCTGCATCATGGAGTGACTGTCCACCCCGCGGCCCACGTTGAGAGAGTGCTCCCCCTTGAGCAGGTGGGGAATGCCGCAGGCAAACTCCACCACCTCCAGCCCCCGGGTCAGCTCCCCCTGGGCGTCGGAGAAGACCTTGCCGTGCTCGCGGCTGATGAGCTGGGCCAGCTCGTCCCTGTGCTGCTCCATCAGCTCCTTGAAGCGAAACAGCACCCGGGCCCGCACCAGCGGCGGGGTCTGGGACCACTCCCCAAAGGCGCGCTCGGCGCAGGCAATCGCCTCGGCACACTCATCGGCCGTGCTGAGAACGACGGAGCCCTGCTGCTGGCCGGTGGCCGGATTGAAGATGGCACCGAAACGCTCGCTGCGACTCTCGGTCGTCTCGCCGTCGATGAAGTTGTCGATCCTGTAACTCATAAATCCTCCGTGATGGGTCATCCGTCCTCCCCTCGCCGCGCCGGGGCAGCACAGGGGGATGACGCCCGGGACGAGCGCCATCCTGTGTGATGTGGGGGTCAGTCCTGGGCCTGCAGGGCGTCCTGCAGCAGGGTGAAGAGATCGTCGATCTGGCTGCGCTCGATGATGAGGGGAGGCGACAGGGCGATGATGTCGCCGGTCACCCGGATAAGCGCCCCCTTCTCGAAACAGCGCACGAACACCTCGTAGGCCCGCTTGCCCGGTGCATCCGGCATGGATTCGAGTTCGATGCCCGCCACCAGGCCGTAGTTGCGCACGTCCTTCACGTGCTTGCAGCCCTTGAGGGAATGGGCAGCCTCCTCCCAGTAGCCCGCCAGCTCGGCTGCCCGGGTCAGCAGATTTTCGCTCCGGTAGATCTCGAGGGTGGCCAGACCCGCCGCCGCCGCCACCGGGTGGCCGGAGTAGGTGTAGCCGTGGAACAGCTCGATGGCCCCCTTGCCCGCCGCCATCATGTCGTCATAGATATGGTTTTGCACCAGCACGGCCCCCATGGGGATGGCACCGTTGGTGAGCCCCTTGGCGCAGGTGATCATGTCGGGGATGACGTCGAACTCCTGGGCGGCGAAGGGGGAGCCGAGGCGGCCGAAACCGGTGATCACCTCGTCAAAAATCAGCAGGATGCCGTGTTTGGTACAGATCTCCCGCAGCCGCTTGAGATAGCCCTTGGGGGGCATGATGACCCCGGTGCTGCCGGCGATGGGCTCGACGATGACCGCCGCGATGTTGCTGGCGTCGTGCAGGAAAACAATCTTCTCCAGTTCATCGGCCAGGGTGAGGTCTTCTGCTGGCAATCCCTTGGTGAACGCATTTTTCCCTATGTTGAGGGTGTGGGGCAGATGATCCACCCCGGTCAGCAGGGAGCCGAACCACTTGCGGTTGCCGGGAATGCCCCCCACCGAGATGCCGCCAAAACCCACCCCGTGGTAGCCGCGCTCGCGGCCGATGAGCCGGGTACGGGTCCCCTGGCCGCGAGCCCGCTGCCAGGCCAGCGCAATCTTGAGCGCGGTGTCCACGGACTCCGATCCGGAGTTGGTATAGAAGACGTGACCGAATCCCTTGGGGGCGATCTCCACCAGCTGGTTGGCCAGCTCGAACGGCAGGGGGTGGCCCATCTGGAAGGTGGGGGCAAAATCGAGGTGGGAGATCTGCTGGGAGACCGCCTCGGCGATCTCGCGCCGACCATGGCCTGCGTTGCAACACCAGAGTCCGGCAGTGCCATCCAGTATCTTGCGGCCATCCTCTGAGTGATAATACATCCCCTCTGCCGACTTCAGGATGCGCGGCGCCGCCTTGAACTGCTGGTTGGCGGTGAACGGCATCCAGAATGCGGACATGTCGGGGGTATTGATGTCGCTGACAGGTTTCATGGTCACCTCATCCTTAAGGCGTTTAGTAACACCCGGCTCATGCCTATTAAATTAAACACCTGAATCCATAAAAAAGGGCTTTTATCGCCCGGCTTGGTGTCACCCCTCAGGGGTGGTATAAGATATTTAACACAATTTTAATAATAGTAAACAGTCAAGGAGTGTCTATCGATGGATATCGGTCACCGCCTCAAGGCGGTTCGCACCAAGGCGGCCCTCTCCCAGCGCGAGCTGGCAAAACGCTCCGGTGTGACCAACGGCTTTATCTCCCAGATCGAGAAAAATCAGGTGAGCCCCTCGGTGGCCTCCCTGCGCAAGGTGCTGGAAGGCATCCCCATGTCATTGGCCAGCTTCTTCACCGACGAGACGGAGATGGATTCCGAGGTGATCTTCCGTGCGGACGACATGCCGGATCTCGGCACCCACCCCATCAGCTACCGTCTGGTGGGTCACAGCCGCGCCAACCGCGCCATCGGCATGATGCAGGAGATACTGCCCCCGGGCGCCGACACCGGTGACGACATGCTGAGTCACGAAGGGGAAGAGTGCGGCATCGTCATCCGGGGTCAGGTGGAAGTCACGGTAGGCGAGCAGGTTCACCTGCTGGCACCGGGGGATGGCTACTACTTCGACAGCCGCACTCCCCACCGTTTTCGCAACGTGGGGGATCAGGAGTGCGTGCTGATCTCGGCCAACACGCCCGCCAGCTTCTGACGGGCCTTCTCCCGTAACAGCCCGCCGGGATCCCCCCTGCCCAGCCCAGGGATCAGGCCAGCGACACGGGCTCCCGCCCCGCCGCGCGACCCCCGACACCACAGGCCAGGGCGCCCAGTTTGCCCCGCCGTTGGCCCGGGTTGTTCGGGGTCAGTGTTTAATGAATTGTTACAAGATGGATTTACAAGCGGCAGGATGTTTAGCATATTGATACGCGGAGACTGACTTTCTGCCGGTTCAAGGAGTGAACATGAGTGACCTGACCCTGGCCCAGTGGCAACACAAGGCCGCCCATCTGACCCTGCCCTCGCAAGCCTTTATCGACGGCACCTACCGGGATGCCGTCAACGGCGCCACCTTCGATTGCATCAATCCGGCCAACGGCCAACTGCTGACCAGGGTCGCCTCCTGCGACGCCGCCGATGCCGAGCTGGCGGTCAAGGCGGCCCGTGCCGCCTTCGACGACAAGCGCTGGTGCGGCCTCTCCCCCAAGCAGCGCAAGCTCATCATGCAGCGCTTCGCCGAGCTGATGCGCCTGAACCTGGTGGAGCTGGCACTGCTGGAGTCGCTGGATATGGGCAAGCCCATCGGCGACGCCATGGGGTATGACGCCCCCGCCGCCGCCAACTGCATCGCCTGGAACGCCGAGGCGATAGACAAGATCTACGATCAGGTCGCCCCGGTGGAAGAGTCCGCCCTGGCCCTGGTGACCCGTGAGCCCCTCGGTGTCGTGGCTGCCATCGTGCCCTGGAACTTCCCCCTGGTGATGGCATGCTGGAAGCTGGGGCCGGCGCTCGCCACCGGCAACTCGGTGATCCTCAAACCCTCCGAGAAATCCCCCCTCACCGCCCTGCGCATCGCGGGTCTGGCGAAGGAGGCGGGCATCCCCGACGGCGTCTTCAACGTGCTGCCAGGCTTCGGCCATACCGTGGGCGAGGCGCTGGCCATGCACATGGACGTCGACTGCATCACCTTCACCGGCTCCACCAAAATCGGCAAGCATCTGGTACAGTGCTCCGGCAAGTCCAACCTCAAGCGCGCCTTCATGGAGTGCGGCGGCAAGAGCCCCAACATCGTGCTGGCGGATGCGCCGGATCTGGACGCCGCCGCCAGAAGCGCCGTCGGCGCCATCTTCTACAACCAGGGGGAAGTGTGCACCGCCGCCTCCCGCCTGCTGGTGCAAAACAGCATCAAGCCCCAGTTCATGGAGCGGCTGCTGGCCCACGCCCGCGAATGGATCTCGGCCAACCCGCTCGACCCCACCACCCGCATCGGCGCCATGGTGGACCACATCCAGATGGAGCAGGTGCTCAACTACATCGCCATCGGCCAGCAGGAGGGCGCCAAGCTGCTGCTGGGGGGCAAGCGCACCCAGCCCGAGGAGGGCGGCTACTACATCGAACCCACCATCTTCGACGACGTAACTCCCGAGATGCGCATCTTCCGCGAGGAGATCTTCGGCCCCGTGCTGGCGGTGACCGGCTTCGACACCCTGGAAGAGGCCATCACCCTTGGCAACGACACCGACTACGGCCTGGCCGCGGCGATCTGGACGGCGGATCTCAACCAGGCGGTGAAAGGGTCGCGCGCCCTGCGCGCCGGCACCGTCTTCGTCAACAACTGGGATGGCGGCGACATGACCATGCCGTTTGGCGGCTTCAAGCAGTCCGGCAACGGGCGCGACAAGTCCCTGCACGCCCTGGAGAAGTACACCGAGCTGAAAAGCACCTGGATCCAGCTCGAATAACGCCATAAATGACGCTTATCAACAAAACAGGGGGAGAAATCCCCCTTTCTCATTTTTACTCTTTTATCCCCTCGCTCAATCGATATAATCGTCAAATAGCAAGCCATTAAATTTAAAGATAAAAATGCTGTTTTTTCTGGGAAGTGTACTGTTTCTGGTGGTGGGACTGCCGCTGTTGTTCTTCGTGCTGGGTCAGGGGGAAGCCTATGTCACCTGGGGCCCCTGGATCTCCGCCATCGCCCTCATGCTGTGGCTGCTGATGGACGTGGAGAAGATCCGCCGCGGGGGCGGTCGCTGAAGTCGCTCCTGCTGTTAAAATCCCGTCAGACCCATTTATTGTCTTCTTTCCCTGCAAAAGGATCGCTACACTGACTTTTTGCGATGTTTCCCGACATCCGCACTCCAGTGAAGGTTATCCGCATGCAACAACAGATCCAGCGCCAGGGCGTCCTCTATGCCCTCGGCGCCTACACCCTTTGGGGCCTGGCACCCATCTACTTCAAGTCCCTCTCCGCCGTGCCGGCCGCCGAGATCCTGACCCACCGCATGATCTGGTCCTGCGCCCTGCTGATGGTGCTGGTGCTGCTCGGACGCCAGTGGCACAAGGTGCAGGCGGTGCTGCGCCAGCCCAAGGTGCTGCTCACCCTGGCCTTCACCTCCGTCACCGTCGGCGGCAACTGGCTGCTGTTCATCTGGGCCATCAACAATGGCCACATGCTGGATGCGAGCCTGGGCTACTACATCAACCCCCTGTTCAACGTGCTGCTCGGCATGGTGTTTCTGAGCGAGAAGCTGCGCCGCCTGCAGTGGTGGGCGGTAGGGCTCGCCTTTGTCGGTGTCGCCGTCCAGCTCATCGCGTTCGGCTCCCTGCCCTGGATAGCCCTGGTGCTGGCCTCGAGCTTCGCCATTTACGGCCTCATTCGCAAGAAACTGGCCCTGGACGCCCTCACCGGCCTGCTCATCGAGACCCTGATCATGCTGCCGCCGGCCGCCTTCTATCTGTGGGGCATCGCCGACAGCCCCACCAGCCACCTCACCCAGAATGACTGGCACCTGAACCTGCTGCTCATCGCCGCGGGCGCCGTCACCACGGCCCCCCTGCTCTGCTTCACCGCGGCGGCCACCCGGCTCAAGCTCTCCACCCTGGGCTTCTTCCAGTACATAGGCCCCAGCCTGATGTTCATCCTGGCGGTGACCCTGTATGGCGAGGCGCTGGCGCTGGACAAGATGATCACCTTTGGCTGCATCTGGAGCGCCCTGGTGCTGTTCAGCCTGGATGGCCTGCGCAGCGGCAAGCGGCGCCAGGAGGCCGGCTGAGGCGCCAGCGCAATAATCTACAAGCCACGGGGCCGCTTTCGGGGTATCAATAGGGGATGAACGCACCCCAATCCCGCATCCACTACTGGCAATCCCGGCTGCTGCCGGGGGTTGAGCTCTCCCACTCCCACCACAGGGAGTTCAGCTATGGCCGCCACGTGCATCTGGACTACCACATCGGTCTGGTGCAGCGGGGCGGCCAGAAGTTCATCCACAAGGGGAACAGCCACAACCTGGTGCGCGGCGAACTCTCCACCGTCAACCCGGACGAGATGCACGACGGCCTCAGCCTGCTGCCGGAAGGGTACGAGGTGCGGGTCTTCTCCATCGCCCCCGAGCAGCTGGCCCGCTGGCTGCCGGAGCACCCCGAGCCCTTTTTCCACCAGGGATTGCAGAGCCGCCCCGACCTCTATCAGGGCTTTGCCCGCCTGCACATGCACCTGGACGGCCCTTCCCCCGACGGCCTGCTGGCGGAGAGCCAGTTGCTGGCCCTGCTGGGCGAACTGTTCCGGCTCGCCCCCGAGCGCCACGCCCTGGCGGATCCCCAGCTCAGGTTCCTGCGCGACCATCTGCTGGCCCGGCTGGACGAGCGCCACACCCTGGAGGACCTGGCCGCCCTGTTCGGGCTGGATCGCTTCGCCTTCCTCCGTCAGTTCAAGAAGAAGACCGGCATGACCCCCTATGCCTGGCTCAAGCGGCTGCGCCTCGAACAGGGCAAGCGCCTGCTCGGCAGCGGTCTGCCGGTGAGCGAAGTGGCACTGGCGGTGGGCTTCTTCGATCAGAGCCACTTCCACCACGGTTTTCGTCAGGCCTTCGGGCTCACCCCGGCGGAGTATCGCCAGCAGATGCTGCCCGCCTGAATCGTCGCCGCTGCAATCTTTTACAATCTCCCGTCCCCCGTCCTGCCCCATGCTGTCACCTCCATACCGCTGTCGGAGGTCTTTTATGTTCACCAGCCTGTTTCTGACCCTGGGTCTCGTCCACCTCGTCGCCCTGGCGAGCCCGGGCCCGGATTTCGCACTCATCCTGCGCACCAGCCTGCACAGGCCCACCGCCCTCGGAGCGGCCCTTGGCATCGCCCTCGCCATCCTGCTCCACGCCACCCTGAGCCTGACCGGCATCAGCCTGCTGATCGCAAGCCAGCCCTGGCTCTTTCTCGCCGTGAAACTGGTGGGTGCCCTCTATCTGGGCTGGCTGGGCTGGGGGGCGCTGAAAGCGGCCTGGCAGGGAAGCGGGGATCTGGCGCTGCGCGCCGGAGGCGAGCGGCCGGGCTGGCGCAAGGGGGTGAAGAGCGGGCTGGCCACCAATCTGCTCAACCCCAAGGCGATGCTGTTCTTCATGGGACTGCTGGCCGCCATGGTGACGCCCCAGGTGGATGGCCTGACCCGGGGATTGCTGATCCTGGAGCTGTTCCTGCTCTCCCTCGTCTGGTTCAGCGCCCTGGCCTGGAGCCTCTCCACCCCCCGCGCCCAGCACCTGCTCGGCCGCATCCAGCGCCCGCTCAACCTGATGACGGGCCTGCTGTTTGGCGCGGTCAGCCTCTCCATCCTGGTGGATCTGCAGGGGCACTGGCCAGCGGCCTGACCGGCACGTCCTTGTTGGCGGCAAGCAGGGAGGGGCCTTGACGGACGGCGCGACTACTCCCCGCGCCGCATCCCCTTGCGCAGGTAGACGTAACCCTCCCCCGGGCTGCCCCAGCGCTGATGGGCGCCGTTGTCATAGGCCCTGTCCAGCAGCCGGACACTGTCCGGGCCGATCCAGAGGTACTGCACCAGGGTGGTGGCACCGCCAAAATCGGTGGTGCAATGCCCGACCCGGGTCTGTCCCTTGTACTCCCCGCTCGGCTGGCGGGTCAGCCAGATCTCGCACCCTTCGCGCAGGGAGAGTTGCTGCGGGGTGAGGGAGTCAAGCAGCTCGGGCCGACGCCAGGCGCCGGCAAAATCCGTGGCCCTCGGCATGGTCAGTTCGGCCATCAGGATGCGGCCATCGGGCAGGGAGGAGAAGCGGTAGATGCGCTGGCGAAACGGCCGCTGCGCCCGCTCGGTCAGAAACTGCTCCGCATAGACCCAGCGAAAGGGGCCCTCCCCGGGCCAGATCTCCACCAGCCGCAGCTCGGCACTGGTGAAGCGGGCATCGAAGGTGGCCTGCTCCTGGCTGGAAAACTCCCCCGAGAACCAGGAGAGCAGGGGCTCCAGCCTCCCCTGCGTGGCATGGGGGCCGGGGGCCGTCACGAAGGGGACGGGCGCCGCCCAGATCAGGCTGGCGTAAAACAACCCCAGCAGGGCCGCCATCAGCTGTGTCATCGAATCCTTCCGAGTCGCTTGCATGGCGGCGATTATATGAGCGAACGGTGACAATAACCTCTATCTTGATCAACTCCTTGAAGAGAAAACGAAAAATCCTCTCTGCAGGCGAAAGGAAGCGACGCACCCCCGCAGGCCACGGGGATGACGGCTATCCTTGCTGCGACCCGTCCCTGTTGCCACCAAGAGGAGTCCCCCATGAACACAGTCACTCTGCATCGCGTACTCAAGGCCCCGCCACAGCGGGTATACCAGGCCTTTATCGAGCCGGACGCCCTGGCCAAATGGCTGCCCCCCCATGGCTTCACCTGCAAGGTGGCGGCGCTGGATGCCAGGGTCGGCGGCCAGTTCAGGATGTCGTTCACCCACTTCGCCAGCGGCCACACCCACGCCTTCGGCGGCGAGTATCTCGCGCTGGAGCCGGGCAAGCGCATCCGCTACACCGACCGCTTCGACGACCCCAACCTGCCGGGGGAGATGCAGGTCACCATCACCCTCACCCAGGTGCTGTGCGGCACCGATCTCG
The DNA here is from genome assembly GCF_027707645.1 of Aeromonas sp. QDB30. Taxonomy (NCBI): domain Bacteria; kingdom Pseudomonadati; phylum Pseudomonadota; class Gammaproteobacteria; order Aeromonadales; family Aeromonadaceae; genus Aeromonas; species Aeromonas sp. QDB30. Next base: position 88,240 of record NZ_JAPCIY010000008.1, read on the forward strand.
CCATCGAACAGGCGGGTATTCCGGCGGTCATCCCGGTGGAGATGTGCTACCTCGGCTGGCAGGAGTCCCTGATGCAGCTCGCCACCCTGGTGGAGCCCGAGATCCCCGCCGAGTGACCCGACACGGGGGCTCCCCCGGTGGCCCCCGCACAGATACCCCTTGTGAGAGAGGGGCCTGATCAGGTATCTCTGTGGGCAGGGCGGGCTGTGTTCTTGCAGCGACCATCCACCGCCAGGAGCCCCCATGAAACGAGTCTTGATGATGACCATGGCCGCCGCCCTGCTGGGCGGGTGCGCCGTGAAGAACCAGGTCACCCACAGCCTGCAGGCGATCCCGCTCACCGCCTTCCAGCAAAGCGAGAGCAACCCCAACCAGCGCATCTACAAGGAACCCGGCGTGGATTTGCGCCAGTACCATCAGGTGCTGCTCGACCCCTTGCAGTTCATCCGCCAGGAGAACGGCCAGTGGTATCTGCTGACCGCCAACGAGCAGAACGAGATCGGCCGCTACTACCACGCCACCTTCCAGCGCGAACTGATGAGCCAGGGCGTCAAGATGGCTACCGAACCCGGTCCCGGCGTGATGCGGGTGCAGGCGGCCATCACCAACTTCGACCTGACCCGGCCCGACCCCAAGCTGCGGGATCTGCTGCCCGCCAAGATCGCCATCAACGTCACCCGCGAGGTAATAGGCAAGGAGCCCTATCTGCTCAAGGTGGGCAGCATGGCACAGTTGCTCGACGCCCAGAGCGGCAAGCTGCTGGTGCGGGTGATGGACGCTCGCGAGAGCCCGGACACCACCCACAAGGATTCCCCCATCACCGCCGAGGAGATGGAGAAGATGATCGATCAGTGGGCCGCAAGTCGCGCCAAACAGCTGGCCGACAACCTGGGGCGCTGAGCCGGGCCGAAAACGACAAAGCCTGCCAGGGGGCAGGCTTTGTTGTCGCTGAAGCGCGGTTTATTGCAGGTTCAGACCGCCCAGGTAATCCCGCTTGCCCAGATCCACCCCGGCCTGGCGCAGCAGGGCATAGGTCATGGTGAGGTGGAAGTAGAAGTTCGGGATGCCGTACTCGTGGACGCAGCTGTGGCCGTCCATCCCCTTGCCACCGGCCCAGTAGGGATAGTAGTGGCCGCTCGCGTACTGGCTGAAATCGGCGTCCAGCTTGCCTTGCAGGTAGGCGATGGTCTTGGCCACGTGGGCGCGCAGATCCGCCATGGTCTTGGGATCATCCCCCAGCACCGGCGGCTCGCTCAGGCTGGCGGTGGCCACCACGGCGCGGGCGCTGTCACAGCAGATCAGCACCTGCTTGCTCAGGGGCAGCATGTCGACGATGAGGCGCTCATTGAAGAAGTTCTCCACGTTGAACTTCTTCGCCTCGGCGTGGGCCTCGGCCTTGGCCAGGCACTGGTCCAGGTTGGTCAGCATCTTGATGAACTGGGCGGCAATTTCACGATTCATAATGCACTCTCGGTTGGTTGAAGGCAGTAAAACGAGCGGCTCCACTATAGCGCATCCCCCTTGCAGTTCGAGCCCGAGGGGATGAAAAGCGGGGGCGTCCTCCCTGCCCTGCGACAGGCGGTGGCGATCACCGGCGGGCAGCGAGACCAGAGCGCCGCGCCCCGTCGCCGCACCGAGTCCCTCTTTCCCCTTTTATTGATCTGTGACATGCATCACGCTTTGACAGGAGCGTAGGCTGATTCGCGCAGCCCGGGCATACCGCCGGGCCCCATAAAAGGAGAGTGCCATGAAAATCTATGACCGAAACCGCAATGCGCTCACAGCGGGTCAGCGCGTGATGATCGCCGCCACCGGCGCCGTCGACTTTCTGAAAGAGGCTCACACCGATAACCTGACCCCCTATCAGGCCGAGCATGAAAAGTGCGTGCTGCTGGCCAACTCCCGGGAGCAGTACGCCCCCATCGAGTTGATTAGACTAGGCTGATCCCGTTTCCCGTCACCCTACTCTTTACAATTCACCCGGCCGCACGCCCGTCGCTGGCCGGGTTTCTGGTCCCCCGTTTCTCCATCATCTCTCATTGCCCTAGTCCCATTGATGCTCGATGGCAGCTAGCCATGTCTCCATCTGCTTCGGCGTCAAAGGGCCGCTCGGGGTACCGGTCACGGCCCGTGACATGGGGATCAAGCACGCCATCGCCAATGGCTTCGGTTAGGGCGGCGTGAATGCCTGCATATGATTCCAGCGCGGGCAGTGGGCTTGTTCTTGCCATTGGCTGGAAGGGCGGCGAACGCCTTGTCCAGGTGTTCGCCAACACGTTTTGATAGCGACTGCCAACATCGCTGCGACTTGCTTGAAAAGATGATGCTCGCCTACGCGGTGGGCACTGTGCCTCCGTCGATCACATATTCGGTACCGCTGATGGAGGCGGCCAGGGGAGATGCCAGAAAGGCGATGAGATTCGCAACCTCCTGCGGTTTGGCAGGGCGACCGAGGGGGATCCCTCCCAGGGAATCCATGATGATCTGCTTACCTCCCTCGTAGTCCGTGCCAGCCTGGGTTGCCAGCCGCTCGGCCAGCGCAACGGATGCCTCCGTCTCTATCCAGCCGGGAGAGACCCGTACCACCCGCACCCCTTTTGGCGTCACCTCTTTCGACAGGCTCTTGCTGTAGGTTGACAATGCAGCCTTGGCGGCGGCATAGGCCGTGGTCGACTCAGGCAGGGGCAACTCACGCTGGATGGAGGTGACATGGATGATCACCCCCTCCCCCTGTACCAGCATGGCGGGCAGCAAGGCGCGATCCAGGCGCACCGCCGGCATCAGATTCAGGCAGAGCTCCCGCTGCCATTCCTCCTCCCCCAGCGCTGCGAAACCGCCACCCGGCGCCGATGAGCCCCCCAGCACGTGGACAATGATGTCCACACCGCCCAGCCTGGCGTTGACGGCATCCACCACCGTATTGCAGCCTTCCACACTGGTCAGATCGGCGGCGACGAATTGCGCTTCCGGCACCTCCGCCGGGCGGCTGCGCGCCGTGGTCAGCACCCGGGCGCCATTGTCACGAAACAGGGTGAATACGGCCTTGCCCACCCCCTTGGTCCCCGCGGTGATCAATACACGCCGGCCTTGCAGTGCCAAATCCATTGTCATCATCGTATCTCCAGAGAGTGAATGTCGTCGCCCGACATCAGGAACAGGTGATCAAGCATCACAGGACTGCCGGGGAAGTTGCCCGCCACCTTGGCAACCACGGTCACCCGCGCCCCGTCCTGCGTCACCTTCATGGGTGTCACGCAGTAGTCGAAGGCGGCCCGGGTACCCGCCATCCAGGACTGGATGGCGCTATGTCCCTGATGGGTATGGCGTTCGTCCCGCACAAACGCATCTTCGGTGAAACATCCGGCCAGGCGGGCAGGATCCCCCCCGTTGCTGACCTCGAAATAGGTGGCAATGGATGGAAAGAGTAAGGTCGTCATCGTCATCCTCGCTAAAAGACAATTGCTGTACCGCCACTTTCCACATAGGCTTACGTTTAATCAAGTACGCACAAAAAAGTAAGTGACTCACCCATGAACAAGATCTATACCCCGTCCACGGCGGCCACCGGTGTCGAAGAGGTGCTCAAATTGCTGGAAGGGCGCTGGAAGCTGGTCATCCTGTTCCACCTGTTTGATGGCAAGGTGCAGCGTTATTCGGACTTTGAGCGGCTGATCCCGGCCATTTCCCAGAAGATGCTTGCCCAGCAGTTGCGACAGCTGGAAGCAGACGGCATCGTCGTGCGCAAGGTCTACCCGCAGGTGCCGCCCAAGGTGGAGTATCGCCTGACCGACTGGGGACAGGCTCTGTGCCCGGCGCTGGACGCCCTGCTGAAATGGGCGGAGCAGAAAGAGGCGCTACAGCCCGAAAACGCAGCCGAGCAGGAAACGTCCGACTAGCCATCCGTCAACCAGGCAGCCGCAAACCGGCTCCGCCACCCTGGTCCTAACAATTCACCCGGCCGCACGCCATGTCGCTGGCCGGGTTTCTCTCTCCCCTCTCTACTCCTTCTCCGAGCCGCTGCACCTTATGAGGGCGAGGCGATGCAGCTTGCCGGGATCCAGCCTGATTGCCCCGCTTCGTTATGTACCCAGAGCCAGCCTGCCAGCTCCCGTTCCACTCGAACCCGCTCCCCCGCCGCCACGTCCAGCTCCCGGGCGGTATAGTCCTGACGCGCCTGCGCCTCCTCCGTGCCGATCAGGGTCAGCAGGGACAGGGGCGCCCACCCCTCGTTGCCGTCTGCGGTAAAGGTGCGCACCCAGCCCGGGAACTCGTCGTCCTCGTGGCCGATGCGCACCCGCTCTCCGGCCCGAAAGGCGATGGGATTGGGGTAGCAGGTGTGGTGCGCCGTGGTGATCAACGCCAGCATTGTCTCGTCCTCCGACAGGTTATGATGAGTAACGTCCAGAGTCATACCACAAGCAGGACCCCGTTGCGTCAACCGGGCTCACACCCTCTGGCAGAGGGCACGCTCCCCCAGGGCGGGCCGACGACCCTGACCCCCACGATTCATTACTTTCAGTGAATTTTCATATCATCCGAGTGTCATTTCAGTGAACACATCGCCGCCCTAGACTGCTTCTCGAACCTTAACGAGGAGTCTTGTATGAAACTCACCCCTATCCCGTTGCTGGCCGGCACCCTCGCCTCGGCCTTCTCTTTCAACACCTTCGCCGGTGACATCGTCTCGGTGCAGTTCAGCGATGGCCGCCCCGCCGTGACCGGCGTCGAAGCGGTCAACAAAGCGCTCAACCCCATCGGCGTCAACGTGGTCACCGTCGACATCCCCGAGGCCGCCAGGCCGCTGCTTGAAGCCTCCCACCGCCGCGCCCTGACCAAAGCGGAGCACGGCGCCCTGATTGCGGCCTTCAACCTGAGTCAGGGGGAGCTGCTGGAGCAGGCCAGGCTCGCAGGCCGCGCGCCCGCGGTGCAAGGGGGCGGCGTCGCCACCGAGGAGACCGGCGTCGGCCCCTACCCCAAGGTCTATGACCTGATGGCGCTGGACGAGCGCACCCGCAGCGCCGTGCTCGGCAAATATGGTCGCATGCACGTCAACTCCGCCGAGGACGGCACCGACATCGACGAGGTGATGACGGTGGTCAGCGGCGGGCCGTTCCGCTGGGGCTTTACCCTCAAAGACGGCAGCATCGCCCGCTTCCAGATAGACAAGGTGGGCCTGGAGGACAAGGCGGTGCGGATCAGCTATCACGGGCTCGGCATGCACGCCGGGTTGATGGACGCAAAACAGGGGCTGTTGGTAGCCTTCGCCCACGGCCCCAGGGCATTCACCATGCGCTACCAGGCCGACGTGCCCCACGCCCAGCTGCTTGGCACCAACCCCTGGGCCGATGTCGGCATCACCCTGCCCCCCGCCCCCGGCAAGGTGCAGTAAGCCGGTGCGTGCCATCTGGCGGCGGGGCCCGGGCCCTACCGCCTGCTTCTATGCCTGCCGTCACGGGCCGGGGTGCCCGGGGCTCATCGCCTCTCTTTCGTCTGCGTCTCTGCCACGCCCGGAGGGCCATGATCCGGGCCGATCTGCCACGGGCAACTCTCTGTCTGGCGGGGGATGGGGGGTGGACACCCCGGGGATCCGCACTATTGTGATAAAAGTGCGCAATGATGGCGCCATCATTTACCAGTAGTGAATTAACGGGGGCAGGATGAACAAGATCACGGCGCTGAACGTCTTTCGCCGGGTAGTGGAAATGGGCACCTTCAGGGCGGCGGCGGACGACCTGCGCCTCTCCCAGGCGGCGGTCAGCAAGAACATCAACGAGCTGGAAGCCTTTCTCGGCATTGCGCTGATCAACCGCACCACCCGGCGGCTGAGCGTCACCGAAGCCGGCATGGCCTATTACGGCCAGATATGCGCCGTGCTGGACAGCCTGGAGGCCGCCGACCAGTCCATCATGGCCGCCTCCTTCACCCCCAGGGGCAGGCTGAGGATCGGCATGCCCATGTCCTACGGGCTGATCCGCCTCAACCCCCTCGTCTGCGAATTCCAGCGCCGCTATCCGGAAATCGGCATCGAGGTGATCCTGAGCGACGCCTACATGGATCTGGTGGATCAGGGGCTGGACGTGGTGATCCGGGGGGCAGGCACCCTGGAGGACTCCACCCTGCGCGCCAAACCCCTGTGCGAGGTGCAGCGGGTGCTCTGCGCCGCCCCCGACTACCTGAAGGAGGCGGGCCAGCCCGCCCACCCGGCGGATCTCAAGGCCCACAACTGCCTGCGCTACAGCCTCTCCTCCTCCCCCAACAAGTGGTTCTTCACCCGGGACGCGGAGAGCGTGGCGGTGGAGCTGCCCCCCGCCAGCTTCTGCGCCAACAACGGCATCGCCCTGAAACAGGCGGCGGTGCAGGGGCTCGGGGTGATCCTGGTACCGGATGAGTTCGTGTCGAACGACCTGTCGGACGGCACCCTGGTCAGACTGCTCCCCGACTGGCAACCCGACCCCCACGCCCTCTTCGCCGTCTACCCCTTCCACAAGGAGCAGTCCCGCAACGTGCGGCTCTTTATCGAATTTATCGTCAAGGCGTTTCAGCCGAGGTGAGCCAGACAGGCGGGATCCTGAGGTTTTTGTCTGTCGGAACCCGCCTGCATGTAGGTTCGATTCATGTACAGGATCTTTAGGGAAGGTGCGAATAAGCGGGGAAATTCTTCTCGGCTGACTCAGTCATTTCATTTCTTCATGTTTGAGCCGATTT